>JBIOVO010000112.1:0-13312 GCA_044867735.1 Pyrinomonadaceae bacterium
GTCGTTAGCGGTGATCAAATAGGTGCCGGCTGTGAGCTTTAGACGCTGCTTCCAATCTCTTTGTCTACCATGGGCCACAGTGGTAGCTATTCGCTCTTTCCCTTCCCGGTCAATCCGAAAATTGACATCTTTGAGACCCGTGCGATTGCCGATGATGAAAACGTAGTCGCCCGGCTCGAGGAGCATTTCGCTATTCTCGAATCCCTGCGGCAGGAGAGCCAGCAGAATGAGTTTGACTTCGGGACCGGCCTCGTCTGACTGCCCCAGGTTCGAAGGCAGAGCGACTGGAGGAATTGCATTGATGGAGACGTTTTCGAGGATTGGACTACGTCCCGCAAGGTTCGAAGCGGTGACAGCAGCGACCAGCAAGAGAACGGTGGCCAGAATGAGTAAGAGTTTCATGGTGTTGTAAGGATCTCGGGTTACTTTGCGCCTATTATCGTGGGCTGTTTCAACTTACGTGAGACTTGCGAGGAGCCAGCGCGAAGTTGATGCTGTTAAAAACGGGGGAGGGCGTTGCGAAGATTCGTTGCGGATTCTAATGCTGGCCCAATCGTCTAGTCAAGAATTTGGTGAAGTCTTGGAGTGTGGCGGAATCTCACCGTCCAGACTCTCGATCCGTTCCCTTGCTGTCCTTCGGTTGCCGAAGTCGGTCTTGTTCAAATAAGAATTACTCGCGCAAAGGCGCAAAGACGCAAAGTTCTGACCCTCCGGGCAGCCGCAGGTCAGAACTTTGCGTCTTTGCGCCTTTGCGCGCGAAATTCTTTTTTACGGCGACGTCGTCTTTTGACTGGTTGGCGTTTGTAAGCTCAACCGCGTGCGCATCCGCTTCTGCCACGCACTCTGCTTCCCGTCACCCTCTTCAATCTGCGCCCAGACAGTCGAGAGCGATTCGCCTCCAAGTTGCCGCATCTTCACGTAAAGCAGCGCCGGCACGATCGAGATGAGCGGGACGACGAAAATATTCACGACATCGACAAGCTGGTGATAAATCTGGCCCGCAATTGAGTCCTTGTCCACTTTTGCTCGTCCCACCATGAAGCCCACAATAGAACTGACCGTCATTGGAATCACCAACTGGAGTATCGAAACCACAATGACAGTCTTCCACGACCGCGAGGCAAGTTCTCGCGCGCGGCGCATGGCGGCTTTCCCTTGCAGTCCTTCGATGAGCACCACCGGAGCATAGAGATTGTAACGAACCCATATCACAAGGCCGGGAATGATCCCCAAAATGATGCCCAGATAAATCCACAACGTGACCCTGACGAGCGTCTTGATAAAAGGACGCCAGCGCTTACGCATGACCGCAAATGCTTCCCGCAGCTTGACCGGTCGCAGTGGCGCCGCCGTCAGTTGCGTTATGATTATCGCGGTTATGCCAGAGATAACACCTGCGGAAACTGTTTGCAGCACAAACTTCCCCAGACCAAGTGCCCCGAGAGACGTGTACACCACGACCTTATGCAAAGTTCCTTCAGGCGGTGAAGTCTTGTACCAGATGTAGGCGCCGATCAGCAGAATGCTGGTGACGATCATCGGCACATGCGCGATCAGGCTGAGCTTGAGAAACTTCGGAAAGTACTCGCTGTAAAGAGCAAAGGCCCGACGGTATAACGCTCCGACACCCTCGCTCTGTGCACGCATCGCACTCGCAAACGCAAACGCAGTTTGCGGACGTTCGGCGGGATTCTTCGCCAGGGCCTTCATCACGACCGCTGCCACGCGTTTCGGAATTTTATTCGCGCGTTGATGCAAGTCTTCCGGCGCTTGTTCGCGATGTGCGCGCATCACCGCCGACGTCTTTCCGGCAAACGGCGGCTCGCCGGCCAGCATTTGATAGGCAATGACGCCGAGACTGTAAATGTCCGAGCGAGTATCGACGTGGCCACCGCTACATTGTTCCGGCGACATATAAAGCGGCGTTCCCATAATCGCGCCTACGCGCGTCAGCGCCGAACCCGGCTGCGACGCTGAACCAAGTGTGGTGCGCCGGTTCTTCGCTTGTGTTGACTCGTCGAAGAGCAAAGTGCCGTCGTCATCCTCGTGAAGATCCGTATGGTTCACTAACGGGTTAGTAAGATTCTCACCCTGCAATAACGTGCCAACGCTCTCGCCTGTGGGACGGAGCAACGTATCGGATTCGAGATTCGCCGAAGGCAACTTCGCAGTGACGGCGGCGGCCGCACGTTCCGCGGCGAGTTCGTCGATGATCGTCGCTGCCGGATCATCATTGTCATCCGGTACGGGCGCACTCGCCTCACCGAGTTTTGCGATACCGAAATCAAGCACCTTGACGCGGTAACTCCCAAGGCGATTCGGTTCGAGCCAGATATTGTCGGGCTTTAGATCGCGGTGCACGACGCCCTGTTGATGCGCCTCATGAACTGCCGAGCAGACTTGATCGAGAATGTCCGCCACCCATTCGAGCGGCAAACGCTTCTCTTCCGAAAGAACATCGCCGAGCGTCGCGCCGTCGAGATACTCCATTACGAGGTACGCAACCTGACCCGCCTTCACACGCGCGAAACCAAAGTCGGTGACGTCAACCACATTCGGATGGCGCAGGCGTCCGGCGGCACGCGCCTCGCGCTTGAAACGTTCGACAAACTCCTGGTTCCGCATGAACTGCGGCGAGATGAGTTTCAGTGCGACGTAACGCTCGGTGCCGAGGTGCGTGGCGAGATAGACGGCGCCCATTCCGCCATGTCCCAGCAGATGCTCGAGACGATATTTTTCGTCGAGTACTTCTCCGACGTAGTGCTCAAGTTCGGCCATGAGTCACCAATGCTAACGCACTTATTGACCACAGAAAAACACGAATAATACGGATTGCGGAGTATTAAGTTCTAAACCGTGACCATCCGTGCTCATCTGTGGCCCCATGCCGATCGGCTGGCCGTCCGGAGGAGCTTGTGGAGGCGTGAGATTCATCTTCTTCGGATCGTCCTGAAAACGCTTGATTTGCCCGAGAGAATAGAAGAGGAACGCGCGCCGGTTCTCGTCGGCGGCTAAACGGCTCTGTGACGTAACCCATGTTTTCAACTGTTCCAACTTCAACGATGCAATCGCACGCACCTGATTCGACGCGCGTTCGTTCGCAGCTAAGGCCATGAGATCTGCTAACACGACGGTGTTAACAGTGTGTTGAATCTCACGCGCGTAACCGGTGGCCGCAGGCGCTTTCCAGGTCGCGGCGAATACTTTGTCGATGACTTCGCCGAGCCCCGGATTGCGGGCGTCGCGAGCGTTAAATTGGACCAAACGCGCCGCTCTTTCCGCGTTGAAGAGAAATCCACTCACGTGATCCGCAACTGCTTCAGCCGGTGCGAGCGCGTCGAAGACGGGTTGTGTGCGAATGCGAAAGTCTTCGCGCGTGCGTGGATAACCTGACGGGCGCGGCGGAATCAAACGCAACAACGACTCGGGCATCGCCAGCGCGTCGGGCTTGATTGTATCCAGCACTGCGGCCAGCGCCCTTCGCTGTTCTTCGGGTGCAACGATCTGGGGATTCCGATCTCCTTTGCCTTTCACACTAAAGGTGTAGTCCTGTCCACCAATCACCTTCGCCGCCGCTTCGACCTGATAACGGTGGTACATGTAGATCGGAACGAGGACGTCTTCTATCGTCGCCAGCGGCGCGCCCTCGCGAATGTTGTTTTCGCCAAAGCGACGCAGCGCAGCGGCGCGCACGTTCATCACGTTTCCGAGTTCGTCAATCGCATTCATGCCGTTGTCCCAGAGATGGGCCACCGAACTTGAGCTACTCGCACCACGCGCGTCCTGATCAGTCAAATACATTAAGCCGCGCGCGAACGCGTCGCTCAGCGTCCGATCGAGCGCCTGTGACTCGTCAGTGCCGGAAGGAAAGTCCTGGTAGCCGTAAGCAATCGCCGTCTTGTCCCACTCACCGATTCCCTTCGCGTAAGCATCGGACAAATCCGGAACTCCACCCGGGCCGAGCTTTGCGCGTGGCGCTGGATAGTCCATTACTGACGCGCGGTTTACGGGACTCGCCGCATAGTTGTGTTGCAAACCAAGCGTGTGGCCCACCTCGTGCGCCGAGAGTTGACGTAATCGCGCCAGCACCATCTCCAACAGTTTTGGCGACGCCGTATTTGTTTTGTCGTAAGGTGCCAGCAGTCCCTCCGCGATCAAAAAGTCCTGACGATCGCGCAGCGAACCGAGCGAAACGCGTCCCTGAATGATTTCACCCGTGCGTGGATCGACGAGAGAACTGCCATAGGACCAACCACGCGTCGATCGATGCACCCACTGGATGACGTTGTAACGCACGTCCATAGGATCAACTTCGGCTGGCATCAGTTCGACGCGCAACGCGTCTTTGTAACCGATCGCTTCGAAAGCCTGGTTCCACCAGCGCGCGCCTTCGAGCAGGGCCGTGCGCACCGGTTCGGGCGCACCGCGATCGACGTAATACACGATCGGCTTCACTGCTTCACTGACACGCGCGCTCGGATCCTTCTTTTGCAAGCGATGTCGCGCGATGAAGCGTTTCGTAATCGGCTCTTCGATCGGCGTCGCGAAGTCCATGTAATCGATGCCGAAATAGCTAGCACGCGGATCGAAGACGCGTGGCTTGAAACCCGGCGGTGGTAGCTGGACGAACGAATGCCGTTCGCGAACCGTGATCGCTTCCGGCACGGGCACCACCTGTCGGACAAACTGTCCGGCAGGTTCACCGACGAAGGTGATAGTGGTTTCGACCTCAGTGTTCTGCGGAAAGTTCTTTGTGTTCGGAAGATAGAAGGCGCTGCGTGATGATTCGAGTCGGTAATTGCCCTGCTGGCCGCGCTGAAGAGTATTCGTTACCTGGTGAACGTCGCGTAAGTAGAAGTTGGTCGCATCAACGAGAACGCGACTACCTTCCTCAGCAGCAACTTCGAACCCCCACAGCGTCGATTCGGCAAAGGCATCTCGCACCGCAAGGCGCTCATCGGGATTGTTGGTCGTCGCGCGAAAGTTGTAGTTTGGCGCGACGAGCAATACGCGCGGTCCGCTGCGATCGAAACGCACGATCGCGCTATTGCCGAGTTGACCACGATCGAGGCCGATATCGTTTGAGCCGATGCCGGCGGGCAGCGATTCGACGTAAAGAAACTCGGTGTTCCACTTGTCGATCTCGAGCCAGATCTTGCCGCCCTTCGCGTCCCAGTAAAAGGTGAAGAAGCCGGGAAACTTCTCCATGCCGGCGACTTTCTCTGTGATCTTTTGCTGCGCCGCTACAGACGAGACGAGAAACAACAAGAGGATTAAACTGAGCCGTTTCATACGCTTACTCCAAACGATTTTGGACTACAAAGACACTAAGACACAAAACGTAATTTCTCTCTTAGTGTCTTTGTGTCTTTGTGGTCAAGAAAACTAGTCACGGCCAGGAAGGAATTCTTCCCGGTGTCCACGGTGCGCCGGCCGCTTCAAGCTGCTTTTCTAATCGCGAGAGATCGGCTTCGATCAACTGACGCAACTGGGCCAGCACCGCCTCGAAATCCTGCGCGGCTGCGGCGTACTGCGCCTGCTGAGTTTGCGTCGGACGCGACGTTGACATCCGTTGGGCGCCAACCACGTAACCCACGCGGTCGTTGATCGAGGGCGGCGTGTTCATGTTGCGCCGTCGCGCTTCCGAGTCGCCACTCAACGTGCGCAGGATCTCATTCGTGCGTCGATCAAGCGCGGTCGCATCATCGTGTAGTTTCTGCGACAGCGACGGCGTCTCGGCAATAGCGCGTTTGATCGCTGCCAGCCGTGGCCTGAGTGCGTTCGCAGCCTGAGTGGCGCCACTCACAGCGCGTTGCAAACGTACTGCCTTCTGCTGAAACTCCACGAGCGCAGTACGATCAGCAGATGACATGCTTTCCTGACCCTCAACCGTCACCTGAAATTCCTGCGGTGGACCGATTTGCGTAACAACTCCGTCCACGCGCTTCGACACGGTGGCCTTGTACGTTCCGGGCATGACGAGTGGACCAGAAGGCGGTTCAAAATCGAAGTCGGCATCAGGCGGTGGCGGCGCCGAGAGGTTCGCCGCCGGATAACGAAGATCCCAGCTCAATCTCTGAACGCCCGCCGTGACCGGACCAGTCAATCTACGGACGACATTGTCCGAACCATCAGTGATCGTAACGACGATCGCCGGCGCTTCTTCCTCTTCTTCCGCACGCAAGTCAGCGCGCGTGGGCCAGCCTACCGGCGCGCCTTTTCGATCAGCTTCGCGCTCACTCTCCTGCCGCTTCTCCTTCTTGGTCTTGAGCGCGTCCTTCAGATACCAGGTAATCGTCGCGCCAAACGGCGGATTGTCGGCGGTGTAGTATCTCTCACCCTGAAAACTCTTGCCGCGTCCACCAAGCGGTTGCGATTGGATGTACATCAAAGCATCTTTGACCGGGAAGACGATGGCTTCCTGTCGCAGAGCTTCGGGTTTGATCAAACGCAGCGGTGCGTAGTTGTCGAGAATGTAGATCCCGCGGCCGAACGTTCCCACTACGAGATCGTTTTCGCGTTTTTGAATGTTGAGGTCGTGCACCGAGATCGTCGGCATTCCGCCTTTCAGTTGAATCCACTTCTGCCCGCTATCGACCGAGAAGAACAAACCAAACTCCGTACCGGCAAAGAGCAGATTCGGATTGACGTGATCTTCGGCAATCGCGAGCACTGGTCCAAGCTTCGGCAAGTTACCGATCAAAGATACCCAGGTGCGGCCCGCGTCCGTAGTCTTCAAGAGATACGGTTTGAAGTCGGCGTTTTGATGATTGTCAAAACTCACATACGCCGTGTTTGCATCGTGATTCGAGGTGATGATGCGAGTGACGTAAGCCATATCGGCAACGCCGGGAAACTTGTCGATCTTGCGCCAGTTCTTACCGCCGTCTTCGGTTACCTGAACGAGACCGTCGTCTGTACCGACGTAGATCAGACCTTCCTTTTTCTGCGACTCCGCGACCGCCGACGCATTACCGAAGTATGCGGTCGAGGCGTTCTTCGCCACCGCGTCGATTCCCCAAACCTTGCCCATGACCGGCAGTTTGTCGCGATCAAGATCGCGCGAAAGCTGACCGCTGATCAGTGTCCACGTGTCGCCACGATCGTCTGAGCGGAAGAGTTTGTCAGCAGCGAAGTACAGACGAAAGCGTGAATGTGGACTGATGATGAACGGCGAATCCCAGTTCCAACGATACGGGTCTTCACCGCGTGCTGGTTGCGGTTGAATACCGATACGTTCGCCGGTGCGTTTGTCAAAACGCACGAGACCGCCATTCTGTAGTTCGGCATAAATGGTGTTCGGATCTTCCGGATCGACCTGAGAGCGAAAACCGTCGCCGCCGTTGGTTACAAACCAGTCGGCGTTGGTAATGCCCGAAGCGCTGCGGGTGCGTGATGGACCGCCAAAACTAAAGTTGTCCTGCGTGCCACCGTAAACGTTGTAGAACGGTCTGGCGTTGTCGGTGGTGATGTCGTAGAACTGCGTCACCGGAAGGTTCTGTTTGAAGTCCCACGTTGCGCCACGATCGAAACTCTCATAAATGCCGCCGTCAGATCCGATGAGGTAGTGGTCGGTGTTCTCGGGATTGATCCAGATGTCGTGGTTGTCCACGTGCTTGTTTCGCTCGCCGAGACGACGAATCGTGCGTCCGCCATCGTCCGACACCATCGCAAACACGTTCATGATGTAGATGCGATCGACCTCTTTCGGATCGACGACGATGCGCGAGTAGTACATGGCCGTCGAATCAAACTCGTTGCGTCGCTCCCAACTACCGCCACGATCGCTGGAACGAAAGATGCCGCCGCGCCGATCGGCCGCTTCGACGGTCGCATAGATCACGTTTGAATCGACGGGCGAGATCGCCAGTCCGACACGGCCGAGTTCGACGGTCGGCAAACCGGCTCGCAACTTATTCCAGGTTGCGCCGGCGTCAGTCGATTTGTAGATCGCGCTTTCCGGACCACCGTTGATGAGTGTCCAGCGATGCCGGCGGCGTTGGTAAGACGCGCAGTAGAGTGTGTTTGGATCGTTGGGATCGATGACGACGTCAGTGACGCCCGTGTTCTCGCTGATGTTGAGGATGCTCTTCCACGTCTTGCCGCCGTCAGTCGTTTTGAAGAGACCTCGCTCGCCGCCTGGACCCCAGAGTGGTCCTTGCGACGCCACGTACACGATGTTCGAGTCTTTCGGATCGATCGCTATGCGGCCGATGTGTTCCGAGGTTTTCAGACCAACGTTTCGCCAACTGCGGCCGCCGTCGTCCGATTTATAAAGGCCGCTGCCCCAGGCGACGCTTCGCTGACTGTTGTTCTCGCCGGTGCCGACCCAAACGGTTAGAAAATTCTTCGGATCGATCGCGATTGCGCCGATCGAGTAGGAGGCTTCGTTATCGAAGATCGGCGTCCAGGTCGTACCGGCGTTGGTTGTTTTCCAAACGCCGCCTGAGGCGACGGCCACGTAGTAGCGCGTGGGATTGGCCGGATCCACTGCGAAACCGCTGATGCGTCCCGAAGTGAACGCGGGTCCGATCGAGCGCAGTCTGAGACCGTTGAATGTCGGCGTAGACATCGGATCGCGAGGCGTCGGCGACTCCGCAGGCGTCGGCGTTGCACTGGGTGACCCAACTGGAGACGGCGATGGTGACGCCGGAGGTCTGGCCGGCGGCTCCTGAGCTACGGCCGGTGACAGTAGTAGCAACGCGAGGATCAGAGACAATGCGCACGAAGACATGGACATAAACGAGTTCCTCTTTAGTTGTAAATAGAGATGGAGCTTGTAGAGACGGCGCCACAGATTAACATTGCCCGGCTAACCCTGCGAAGCGCTTAGCTGAACCTGCGAAGTACTTAGCCGAGCCTGCGAAGCACTTAGCTGAGCCTGCGAAGCGCACTTAACTGAGCCTGCGAAGCGCACTTAACTGAGCCTGCGAACGCACTTAACTGAGCCTGCGAAGCAGGCGAGAGCATAAAGCCTGGGGCGTAAGCCCCAGGATCCCGGTCAAATTTTGCGTTAGAGCCCGCCTTGGCGGGCGAAAGCCTTCGCCCGTTGTCACGGGCTCTATGGCCTTAATGTCTCTCGATCCTGGGGCTTACGCCCCAGGCTTTATGCTGTTGTCCGCTTCGCGGACTAATGCCGAAGTCCGTTTCGCGGGCTATGCCGAAGTCCGTTTCGCGGGCTATGCCGTAGCTTCGCGGACTAACTTGATAAACGCTGGCGGAGAAAATCGATTGTGCGGCGCCAGGTGTCTGCGGCGGCTTCTGCGTTGTAAACCTCCGGACGCGTGTCGTTGAAGAAAGCGTGATCCGTGTCCGGGTAAATGCGCACTTCGATCTGTTTACCTAAATTTTTTATCTTACTGTCCAACTCACGACCCGATTCAGGTGTAACGAAGCCGTCGCGGCCGGCGTAGAATGCGAGCACTGGAGCATGAAGGTTTGGCAGATCCGGCTTGACGTTCGGATGACCGCCATAGAACACCACGCTGGCGCCGATCTTTGGGTTCTTAGTGGCGGTGTACAACGCCAGGGCGCCGCCCATGCAGAAACCCACAACGCCGACTTTGTCGCCCACGGTCGCACCGTGAGTCGATAGGTAATCAGCCGCCGCGCTGAGATCTCGTTCAGCTTCGTCGATTCGCATGGCCATCATCAGTTTGCCAGCTTCATCCGGTGATTTGGTGGTTTTGCCATGGTAGAGATCCGGAGCGAGCGCGACAAATCCCGCCGCCGCGAAGCGGTCGCAGACGTCTTTGATGTGATCCACAAGGCCCCACCACTCCTGAATCACAACTACTCCCGGCCCGTTGCCCGAATCGGGAATCGAAAGATAACCATTTGTGTTTCCACCGGCGAACGGAAATTGGACCATCTCTCCCACGGTTCTCTCCTAGTCTGTTTCTGTTGACGATCGTCTTCGATCCAGCAGCACACCGTCCCAACGATTCATAACGTCGAGATGGATATCAAACTGATCGATCACCCTCATCGTGATGTGGTTGATCATGTCGTCGAGACTCTGGGGGTTGTTGTAAAACGCAGGCACGGGAGGAAGGATAACCACGCCCATCCGGGCCAGCTTCAACATGTTTTCGAGATGGATCTCGTTGAACGGCGACTCTCGTACGACGAGCACGAGCTTGCGCCGCTCTTTCAGGATCACGTCGGCGGCGCGATGAATCAAGTTGTCGCCGAGTCCGTGTGCGATAGCAGCGAGAGTACGCATGCTGCATGGTGCGATGACCATTCCGAGCGTGACAAATGATCCGCTCGATATCGCCGCTCCCTGCGCGCCGATACCGTAGCTCTGGGTCGCGAGGCTTTGAACGTACTTCAGCGAGTGTGGAGTTTCATGTGTGAGCGTACGCGCCGCCCACTTGCTCACGACGAGGTGCGTCTCGACGCCCGACCCATGCAACATCTGTAACAGGCGCACGCCGAAGATAGTTCCCGTCGCGCCGGTGATACCGACAATGAGACGTGTGGGTTTAGCTTGCTCCATGGTATGACGACATTGTCCCCGAAGAGTGAGACTTGTCGCAAGCACCATCCACAGATTACACAGATTGGTTCATCTAATCTGCGTAATCTGTGGATTGCTTCACTTTAGCCGATTGTATTTCCGCATCACGTCCTTCAATCGATCATGTGGAATGGCGTAAACAGTGTTTCCGTTTACGCCTGTCATCGTTTCGGCAGCTACCATCGCATTGATGATCGCTTCTTCGGTTGCTTGTACTGTCGCCGCGAAAATAGGATTGATGCGATCATTGGACAGCATCTTCAGTGTCGCCAAACTTCTCTCCATACCCGCGCCTGCGTTGGCAGTTGAAAACGCGATAAAGATGTCACCTGACGAGTTGCCGCCGATGCCGCCGTTTTTCGCAATACCGAGAGCGGCGCGTTTCACCACACGCTTCAACTGATGCGGAAGCAGTGGAGCATCTGTCGCTATCACAACAATGATCGATCCAGTGTCTGCCGGACCTTGTTTCGGCATGAGATCCGTGATCTCACGTCCCACTGGCACGCCTGCGATCGTTAGACCATCGCGACCGCCGTAGTTCGCCTGGACCAACACACCAACCGTGTAACTGGAACCATCAATCGCAAACTTCCGGGACGAAGTGCCGATGCCGCCTTTGAATTGATGAGCGACCATGCCTGTGCCACCGCCGACATTCCCTTCCGCGACGGCTCCCGAAGCGGCCTGGTCGAGCGCCTGAGCTACGTGTTCTGGCTTAACGTGAAAACCGTTGATGTCGTTTAGAAATCCATCGAAGGTTTCAGCGACGATTGGCAGTGACCAGGGCTGGAAAGTCTGACCTTGTCTTTTCATCTGCCACGCGATCACGGCGTCACGCACCGTACCAACGCTGTGCGTGTTTGTGATCATGATCGGCCCTTCGATAAAACCCGATTCTTCCACCCACGTTGTGCCGGTCATCTCGCCGTTCCCATTCAGCGTGAACCACGCTCCGAATACTTGATCGTCGGAGTTCTTGCCGCGCGTTAAGACGGCGGTGACCCCGGTCCGCACGGGTCCTTTACCCGGCACAAGCTTTCCCTCACCTGAAATGAGGGTTACCTGCCCAACTTCGACGCCTGCAACGTCAGTGATCGCGTTCAATACTGCGGGTGTGCCGTCAAAAGGAATACCGAGATCACGTGCTCTTGGTTTGGTCGGCTTAGTTTGCGCCACGGCAGTTAGAGTGAACAACGTCAGCAAGAGAATCAGAAAGAATACTCGCGTGCTCACAATGGCTCCTTCCTGGGAATAAAACCATCCACAGATTACGCAGATTTAATCGGTGTATGTGTGGATGCTATCGTGAAGATCGCTTTGACTTCGATTTTTTTGATGGCCTTTGCTCTTTGGTGAGGTCCACGATTTTGTTGTTCTTCCACACATAAACAGGCGTGCCGGTTTGGAGGCCAAGCTCGAGTGCGCGTCGTCCAGCGCGGCGTAACGCACGCAACGTATCCTCTATTTCGCGCGAATGTGATTTCGAAATACGGCTCATTGATTATTTCCTGCTGAAATCAACTGCGGTGTATTGCCCGAATTATCGTACGTCTCCCAGTTGTCTACCAAGTGCACATAGACATCATGAAAGTTTCGTAGACCAGCTTCAAACCGCCGACGGATTACGGTGCTGCTCACATTGTGCCCACCTTGCTCAACTCTTGTCGCTACTCGTGAGATAGCCATGTCCGGATTCGGCAGGCCCAGAAATATAAGCCTTACGCGGTATCCGAGGTTCCGCCATTCGGGAATCATCCGAGCATAAACATGCCCACTCAGAGTGGTTTCAAACGCAAAACTCTCACGCTTTCGAACGCGGCGCTGAATCTCCGAAAGCATGATACGACCAGCTTGAATCGCCGCGCGATTAGGATCGAACGGCGACAACCCAGCGGCGATTAGATCGACATTAACAAAATCGGGACAGTGCGCTTCTTTCAGTAAGTACTCGCGAGCAAAAGTCGTCTTGCCCGCACCGTTTGGCCCAGCAATGATTATGATCCGCTGTTTCTTCAGCATTTTGTTGATGACAACCGAAAATCGCCGCCGTATAGTGCCTTACACCCCTCAAAAAATGAAGCGGGCCGACTTGTGGTGCTAGTCGCGGTAGGAATGTCGATTGCTCGACACCCCCCGCACAGACCCGTGCGAGCGCTACTCACGCACACGGTTCTTACCTTGGATATTTGGCGTCGAAGCGCAGAGTGGGATATGGGTGGAGAACACGAATCTCAGGAAGCAAGTGGCCCAGACGCTTCATGAAGCGTTCCCAGTTCCAGCAACTACGCTGACTGCGCCGCCGAAGCTGGTCCAGCCACATACGTAGCACCTCCTGCCGAAACGCTTCCAGCCGCGCCTGATTATCCGGAATCGCGTAGTATTGGATATGCCCCCGCACCACGGACTGTAGCCATTTCACCGTCTTCACGTGCGACTCATGCCGACGCACTTTCAGCTGCGCTCTAATTTCCTTCAGCTTGGCTGTCATGCGCTTGCCATTAGTCTGACGCCGGACGGTGAAGCGGCCCGCCTTACGTGTTGTCCCACTGATGTGGGTGAAACCTAAAAAGGCAAAGGTCTCCGGTTTCCCCTCCCCACGTTTCTTCCGGTTTTCAGTGGCAAACCGTCCGAACTCGATCAGACGCGTCTTTTCCGGGTGCAGCTCCAGACCGAATTTGGCCAGCCGTTCCCGCAACTGCTCCAGAAACTGCTCAGCTTCTTCCCGATACTGGAACCCTAGCACACCGTCGTCGGCATAGCGACAGACCATTACATCGCCCTTCGCCT
>JBIOVO010000113.1:0-21392 GCA_044867735.1 Pyrinomonadaceae bacterium
CCCACCCCTACAAATGATCTCTAAGGTACCAGGACAACCTTCCCAATATTCTTCCGCTCCTCCAGGTAGCGGTGCGCTTTGCCGACCTCGTCAAACGTGAAAGCCTGATCTACATGCGGATTGATCCATTCCTCCTCAACGCCGCGCAGCAGGTCCCGCATCCAAACCGCGACCTTCTCCGGTTCGTGCCACATGTGCCCGAGATTCAGACCAAACACACCGCGGTTCTTGTTCAGCAAAGTTAACGGATGAAACCGCGGCATCTGGATCACCGCCTTCAACATCTTGAGCTTGCCCGACAATCCGTTTGACGAAGCCGTTGAGACACCAAACATGCCCAGGCGCCCGGTGTGTCTCAAAGCCGCATAACTCTTCTTCCAATGCGCGCCACCGATGGGATCGATGACGAGATCCACACCGCGCCCATTCGTCAGATCTTGCAAAACCGGCAACCAATCCTGCGTGCGGTAGTCGATTGCGTGGTCTAATCCACGCTCCGTTAAGAAATCATGTTTACCCTGACTCGCGGTGCCATAAGTTTCCGCACCGATCTTCTTCGCAATGTCGAGGGCGGCAAGCCCAACTCCGCCACCGGCATTGTGGATCAAGACCGACTCTCCGAAGTGCAAAGATCCCATGACAACCAAAAGCGCATATGCCGTCAGGTAGTTCACAGGAATCGCGGCTGCCTGTTCGAAGGTCAACTTCTCCGGCTTCTCAAACATCTGCGTGGCTTTCACGGCGATCTTCTCTGACTGTCCGCCAAAACGCGTCAACGCCACCACCGACTTTCCTTCGAACGAACTGTTGACGCCTTTCCCCGCCGACTCCACCACGCCGCTGACCTCATAACCCATCACGCACGGCTTGGGCGGCGAGTCGGGATACAAACCCTGGCGCGAGAGAATGTCGGCGAAGTTCAAACCGGCCGCACGCACGCGAACGATGACCTCACCCTCACCGGGCGTGGGATCGGGTTTTGCTTGGATCTTCAGGACGTCGATGTCGCCTGTGCCAGTCGTTACTATTTGTCGCATAGGCCAATATTATCAGTTCTGATTCGGAGCATCAGTGTTAATCTGTGCCGAAAAATATGAGACTAACGATAATTCTGACCTTACTCCTGCTCATCTCCTTAACCAGTTGCAATCGAAACCCAGCAGCACTCCCCAGGCAGCTCACGATTGCCGTCGTCTCCGGCGTCGAGGGCGATGCGCTCAAGCAAGCCGCCGCTGACTACGGTTCCCAGACCGGGGTCGCAATCAGTATCGCAGAGTTTCCGTATGCGAATCTGTTTGAGAAAGAACTGATCGCACTCAAGACCCGAACCGGCGCTTACGACTTGATCATGCTCGACGATCCATGGTTTCCACGGTTTGCGAATGAACACCTTTTGACTGAGCTCTCGCCGTTGTTGCGCGGCAGTGGAGTGTCTGGGCCAGACTCTGATTTCGTCGAAACGTCGCTGGCGCTCTGCCGTCATCCTTATCAGAGTGGGCCACTGTTCGCGCTACCCTACGTCGGCAACTCGCAGTTGTTCTTCTATCGCAAGGATCTGTTTGACAAGCATTCGTTGAAAGCGCCGGCGACGTGGAACGATGTGCTCGCAGCCGTCAAAACGATCCACGAGAAAGAAAAGACAGGCGCGAATGGCGGTCAGGTCCATGGCTACGTGATGCGCGCGGCGCAGGGCAACGCGGCCGTCGCCGACTTCATGCCAATCTTCTGGGCCTTCGGCGCCGAGATGTTCGATGATAACGGCAACCCAACAGTCAACAGTCCTGAAGGCATCGCGGCGCTCGAATTCATGGTGGAGTTGGGAAAATACTCACCGCCGGGTTACGCGAGTTTCAATGCCGATGACGTTGGTGCACATTTGTTGCAGGGCACGGCGGCGATGTCGATCAACTGGCCCGCGTGGATCAGTTCGTTCCATGATGGGTCGAAGTCGAAGGTGATGGGAAAGATGGATTTCACAACTCTTCCAGGAGCCAAAAAGCCGGGTCAGGCAGAGATTGGAAACTGGCTAATCGCGATTCCGCGTGACTCGCAAAACGCGCAGCTGGCAGTGGAGTTTCTGATCTGGGCCACGACTGCCGAGCAGATGAAAAAATCGGCACTGCGCGGCAATCCACCGACGCGGAAATCACTGTTTCAAGACGCGGAATTGGTGCAGAAGTATCCGGCTTATCCGGCGCAACTGCGTTCTCTCGAAAGCTCGAGGCCACGGCCGCGCACGCCGTACTGGAACGAGATCGAGAATGCGTTTGGCATCTTTCTTTCGAAAGCAAACAGCGGCGGTCTGTCACCCGCGGAAGCGATGAATCAGGCGAATGCCGAAATCGAGAAGATTCTTCAGCGCGCACGGTAGGCGCGAGTGGCTGCTGCCCGTCATCTTTATCGCACCGGCGATCGCGGTGCTTCTCGCGCTTTCAATCTATCCGCTCATTTACTCGCTCACGGTTAGCCTGCAATTGGAGACGGCCGCGGGAGTCGAGTGGGGACTCGGAAACTTCGCGCGTCTCTTGTCTGACGATTTTTTCCTCACCGCGATGATCCATACTTTCATCTACGCAGCCGCGGCGCTCACCTGCGAGTTTCTACTCGGTCTCGGACTCGCGCTCTTACTCAACAAACAGATCCGTGGGCGCGGCCTGTTTCGCGCCAGCTTGCTCGTGCCGATGATGTTGCCGACGGTTGTTGTGGGCGTCGTCTGGCGTCTGCTGCTTAACACAAACTTCGGCGCGATTAACGGCACGCTCAAACAGTTTGGCGTCAACACCGAGAGTTTGACCTGGACCGCGTCACCCGGGCTCGCGATGTTGTCAGTAATTGCCGTTGATGTTTGGCAGTGGACGCCGTTCGTTTTCCTGGTGCTGCTGGCCGGCCTGCAAGCCATTCCGCAGGAACCTTACGAAGCAGCGCTGATCGATGGATCGAGCCGCTGGCAAACGTTTCGACACGTGACGTTACCGCTGCTGAAGCCGGCAATCCTGATCGTGCTGCTGCTGCGGACGATGGATCTGCTGCGAGTGTTTGATCAGATCTTTATTCTGACCGAGGGTGGGCCAGGCTTCGCAACCGAGACGATAAGTCTCTACATCTATCGCACGGCTTTTCGGTTTTTTGATTTTGGTTATGCGGCGGCGATGTCGTTTGTGCTGCTGGCGCTCACGAACGTGATCAGCGCGGTTTACATCAGGTTTCTGCAAGCTAAAGAGGCGGCATGAGATGAACTACAAAGACACAAAGAACAGAAAGTCAGATCCTGGTGTACTTCGTGTTTTTGTGGTTAATAATTCTCGTTACGTCCTGCTCTTGGCCGCGTTGTTTTTTGCGCTGGCGCCTGTTTACTGGATGCTGACGATCTCTTTGAAAACTGAAATCGATCAGTTTGCCAGTCCGCCGCCGTGGTTTTGGTTTACACCAACACTCGAACACTACTACGACGCGTTTGTCGCCCGCGGGTTCGGACAGTATTTACTTACCAGCGCGATCGTGGCCGTGACCTCAACGGCCTGCGCACTCGTCATCGGAACACTTGCAGCCTACGCGCTCGCACGATTTCAACTGCCGTGGAGTCTCAATCGCCGGCTTTCGTTGTGGATACTTTCGACGCGAATGTTTCCCGCGATCGTCACTGCCGTCCCACTGTTTCTGATGATGCGCGACGTGCGGCTGCTCAACACCCGAGCCTCGCTGATCATCGTCTACACGGGTTTCAACCTGCCCTTCGTGGTCTGGATGATGCGTGGCTTCTTTGCCGAACTCCCGCGCGACCTCGAGGAAGCCGCGCTTGTTGACGGTGATTCACGTCTCGGTGCGCTCGTCCGCGTAGTGCTGCCGTTGGTCGCGCCCGGCCTCGCCGCGACGGCAGTCTTCTGTTTGATCGTGTCGTGGAACGAGTTTCTGTTTGCTCTCGTGCTGACGCAGACCGATGCGGCGATGACTCTGCCGGTCGGAATTGCCGGGCGCGTTACGCAGTATGAGATCAAGTGGGGCGTGATGAGCGCCGCAGCATCGGTGGCTATCGTTCCGATCCTCGTGTTCGCTTTGGCGTTACAAAAATATCTGGTGCGTGGTTTGTCGATGGGCGCGGTAAAAGGCTGAATGAGTATTGAATTCAAAAACATAACGAAGCAGTTTGGCGGGACGTGCGTCGTCGACGAGCTCTCGCTCGCGATTCGTGATGGAGAGTTTATCGTCCTGCTTGGACCGTCCGGTTGCGGGAAGACCACGACGTTACGGATGCTTGCGGGTTTGGAAACTGCAACCAGCGGCGACATCTCTATCGACGGCGAACGGATCAACGACGTGCCGACGCAACATCGCGACCTCGCAATGGTGTTTCAGAGTTATGCCTTGTATCCGCACATGACGATCGCAGAAAACATCGGTTATCCGTTGCGTGTGCGAAAGATCGAGAAGGACGAGCGTGCAAGGCGCGTGGGACGGGTGGCTGAAATGCTGGAGATCGAATCGTTACTCGATCGCAAGCCACGGCAGTTGTCAGGCGGCGAACGCCAGCGCGTCGCGCTCGCACGGGCGATCGTGCGCGAGCCGCGCGCCTATTTGATGGACGAGCCGCTCTCCAACCTCGACGCTCGTCTGCGAGTTCAGATGCGTGGTGAGCTCAAGCGTCTTCAGCACCAGCTTGGTACCACGACGATCTACGTTACTCACGACCAGGCTGAAGCGATGACACTCGCGTCTCGCGTCGCGGTCATGAAGAAAGGGCGGCTCCAGCAATTCGACACGCCGATGAATATTTACAATCAACCGGCGAACCGGTTTGTGGCGGAGTTTGTGGGCAGTCCGAGTATGAACTTCGTTGACGGGAGAATCGCTGACGGACGATTTACAAGTGATTCGCTACAGATCCAGTTACTCGATCCGCCGTCTCTCTCGAGTGTGACGATCGGAATCAGACCCGAGCATATTCAAGTCTTGACTGAATCGCAGGACGGTGCGATCGCGGCGAGCGTTTACGTCACAGAGCTGATGGGTAACGAAACGTTTGTCTTTCTATCGGTCGGATCTCACCGGCTCATCGCCCGCGCGCCTGCTGATTTTCGTGCGGAAGTTGAGAGCAAAGTGTGGATTCAGATCTCCGTGGAGAAACTCCACTTTTTCGATCCGGCCAGTGGCGAAGCGTTTTTTTAACCACAAAGACACTAAGACACAAATCAGTAAACAACTTAGTGTCTTTGTGTCTTAGTGGTTAATCACCTTCTCAAGCACAGGCCACATCTCCCGGGCCCACAATGCGTATCCCTCATCCGACGGATGAAACCCGTCCGCCGAAAAATACTCCGGATGCGCCGGCAACTCCCGGGTCGTGATCGAATAAACATCAAACACGATCACGCCATGCCGCGCGGCTATCTCTTCCAGCTTCTGATTGAACTGAACAATCTGCTGCTTATACTCACTCCGCACTGGCCCAGGAATTCTCGGCGCACTCGAAATGTCCGGAATGTTCGTCACGATGATCTGCGCCACAGTGTTCTCCTTGAGCACGCTCAGGATCTCGTCATAGTTCTTCGCAAACTGGTCCAACGTCAGACCATGGCCGATATCATTGATGCCGATTCCCAGTGTGACGAGATCGGGCTCCGCGCCGACGCCCTTCTCCAACTGGTCCCGCAACACGTCAGCCGTAGTGGATCCACTAACGCAAAGATTAACCAGAGTCGACTCCGCCCGGAGTTCTACCAGTTGCCGGTAGAGCCGGGCCACGTAGCCACCCTCGCTCGCCCCCACACCTGATCCGGTCGAGTCTCCCAGAGCAACGTAAACGATTGGTCCTGTAGTCATCGGATTTCGATTCTCACTGCCGTTTTGGACCACCGCGTCGCGATTGCATCCCACCAGCAGCAAGGCGAGGACGGCAACCGGCCAGAGGCCCCTCCAAAATCTGAATCCCCGTATTTTTTCGGTCATGCTAAACAGCAGAATTCCCCATTTTTGCTTGACTTTTATCCTACCAGCAGAATAATGTCCCTCGCACTCCTTTAGAGAGCCGGGACGGCTGTAGAGCGTAGCACCTTTCTGTGTGCTCCCTCGTGCCTCAACAGCCAAACGTGCGGAAACAAAAATTTGCGATCACTCCCCGATCCTTAGCCCGAAATCTCTCCGGGATTCGGTACGTTTTTGTAAACGTTGAGCTTAGTCAGAAAGGACGCGCATGAAAAAGACAATTTTGGCAAGTTGCTTAATTATCGCAATCGCCCTGGTCATCACATTTAGCCGGGGTACTACCGCGGTCAATGCTCCACCTCAGGATACCCTTGGAACTCCCGACACTACATTGGCGGTTGCGCTCTCACTCGAAGACATGGTTGCCCAGTCAGATGTGATTGCGATCGGAAGCTGTACTGATATACGAAGCGTTTGGATGGATGGCACTCTCGTAACGTTGGCGAACGTTGCAGTAAGCGAAACTCTGAAAGGATCAGACTCCGGCAGCTTAACCGTTGTCCTGCCCGGCGGCGCTGATGCCAATCGCAAGTTTCCAGTGGCGGTGTCGTACCCAGGCGCACCACGCTTAGTTCCCGGTGAAAATGCTTTCTTATTCCTGACAGCCGACGGTGACGTCGGAGGCTACACTGTCGCCGGTTTTGCCCAGGGAAAATTCTCAATCGTGAACGACGAAGACGGGGAACCGGTGGTTTCGCGTGATCTCACCAGGATGTCACTCCAGGGAAATAACGGAGTTCGTCGCGGTGGTTCTAACGCAACCCCGCTCTCGACCTTCAAGGCGCAGGTCAAAGGCTTGTTGAATAAATAACACGCCTGATCTCGCTGCGACTAGACCCACAACGATTCGAGAAGTTCCTAGGAGGACATATGAGAAAACTCACCGCAATACTACTAACCACATCGATGGTTCTGATGAGCTTTGCGACTGTCGCCCGGGCAGGCGGTCACTTCGAAAGCTTCGATATTACAGGCGCCGGCCCATCGCCGATCCCAGGCCATCTTCTGGCCCGCGTGATTCCGATTCGCTGGGATCCACGCACGATTCCCGTACCGTATCGAATTAACAACACGCTCGATCCCGTTCCGAACCCATTGGGCGCTCCGATTATGACGGTCGCTCAGGCGGGAGTAGGAATGCAGGCCTCGTTTGATGCGTGGAACAACATCCCAACCTCTTACATCAATTTCCAGTTGGTAGGGACGACGAATAACCCGGGCTTGATCCGATTAGACATGATCAATGAGATCACGTTCCGGACAGCGGCAGGCTTTTCCGCGATCGCTTCATCTCCATCCACCAACTTCATCGTAGACGTCACGCTCGTTGATGGAGACGATATCGATGGTGATGGCGATTCGGATGTTTCGAACACACTGACTACCATCGGTGACGCGGATTCCGATGGCGACAACGAATTTCCTCCGGGCTTCTACAAAGCCGGAACGATTGTTGACAACGACGTTCAGTTCAACACCAAGGTCAGCAATGGCTTCCGCTTCACGATCGACGACGCACTAGCCGACACCGTTACCCGCTCGGTAGATCTCGAGTGCGTTGCGGTCCACGAGTTTGGCCACTCGTTCGGTTTGTCACACTCCCAAGACAACCAAACGAACTCGGGCGACGGTCATGGTGCAACGATGTTCCCATTGATCGACACCGGCGATCCGGCGGCCGAACTAGGACAAGCCACACCGGACATCGACGATATCGCTTGGGCCTCGTTCATCTATCCCGAAGGCACAGCAGCATCGGGCCCGGCAGCACTACAACCGGGTGACGTAGCTTTCGCGAGTGCTTTTGGCGTGATCACGGGCGAGTTGCGGCACGGTGTATTGAACCAGCCGATTGCGGGCGGCAGTCTCTACGCGATCGACCGCAGCAACGGCGCGAACACGGTGAGCGCCTTTAGCGGCACGACGAACCTTTCGTTCAATCCGGCTAACAACGGTCTCTTCTTTGTTCCCACTGTTGCCGACGCAATCGTGAATGGCAACTACACTATTCCGGTCCCGGCGGGTAACTACAGTGTGGGAACGGAAGCACTCGACGGCAGCCCGAACCAGGCCGGACAAATCAGCTTCACCACTCAAATCGGAAACTTCTTCGGTCAGCAGAACTTCATCGAAGAATTCTGGAACAACCAGAGTGAGGGTGCGCTGGAACGCGATCCAGGTGATGCCAAGAATGCTCACGTCAATGCCGGACAGAACACTGCTGGTGTCAACATCACCACCAACAACGTGATTACTGTCGCCGGTTTCGGAGCCCGCACCAACATTGGATTTATCAATCCAGGTGCGAACAACTTCGTCTACGCCGTGCAGTTCCCGGCTTCGCAGATTTCCGCTCTGAACGGTGGCAATCCAGTCTACCTTCAGATGGGTCTCTTCGATAGCTCTGTGGTTGATGCGTCAGTTCCGGTCTTGTTTGCAAGAGCAATGCTGACCACCGGCGTGATCAATCCGGATACGACGGCTACGATCAACATGGCCACCCCGCTGACTAGTGCCCCCTTATTCCTTTCCGACGAGACTGATTTCGGCAAGTTCTACTTCAAGAACCCGCACGATCTCAGTGAAATCGTCCGGTTGGGAATTGCGGATGGATCGATTCAGAACCTGTTCCTGGTGATTCAGATTCCGAATGCACCGTTCGCAGGCGTCAGCGGTCAACCACCGCTAATCGGTTTGAGCAGCCAGGCCCCAATCCTTGGACGCTCATACCTATCGTTGAACGGTGGAGCAACCTTCGCTCGGAGAAATGATTTTAACTTCCGATTCTCGTTGATTGCTTCGCAGATTCCGCCTCCATAGGGCTCTTAACAAGATTGCGCAGATGCATCGAATTTTGGTGCATCTGCGCAGTCTCTGCATTAAACTATCGACCGTGCCGCACTACGAACCAGAAGCATGGCGAGATGGACGGGAAGGCGCTGATGATCCGTCTATCAAGGAACAGTGCCGGCTCCTGGATCTGCTCGGACGAATCAACTACCGGATTCTGAGTGGTAACAGAGTTTATGTAGAGGTCGGCGGGGTTGTTTATAAGACCATCTACGGCGGTTACTGGCGCAGCGTCTTCACCGGTATCGAACACTACCTGCTTCACTGCGAACAAGTTTCCAGCGCGGTATGGAAGGAAGAGAAAACCACTCCCGTAGATCTTCCGATCGCATACTCCAACGGTGGCTGGAAGACCCAGGGCCACTCACTTTCCTTCATCCTCAATCGCGATTAACTCTTCAAGCGTAGTCAACAAAAGATTTGCATCGTCTTTATTAAAAGGCATCGGTGGTCTGATCTTGAGCACGTTGTGAAACGGACCATCAGTTCCGAGCAGGATGCCGCGTTCTCGCATTCCGTTCACGATTCGCGTCGCTTCGGTCCGCGCGGGTTGGTCGCTGCGTGCGAGTTCGACGCCGAGGAAGAGCCCTGAACCTCGCACGTCGCGGATGATCTGGTATTGCTGCTGTAATGCGCGCAAGCCTTTCAGCAGATGTTCGCCAACTTCGAATGCATGTGCCTGGAGTTTCTCCTCCTGTACGACCTCGAGCACCTTCAGACCGATCGCGCACGAAACGTTGTTGCCGCCGAATGTGCTGAAGAATTCCATGCCGTTGTCGAAGGCGTCCGCAATCGCGCGCGTAGTGATGACAGCGCCGATCGGATGACCGTTGCCGATCGGTTTACCCAGCACGACGATATCGGGAACGACGTTGTAGTTTTCAAAGGCCCAGAAATGTGTCCCGATGCGCCCGTAACCGGTTTGTACTTCGTCCGCGATACAGACTCCGCCGGCAGAACGCACCGCATCGTAAACTTTGTTGAGATAACCATCCGGCAAAACGATCTGCCCCGCCACGCTCGGCATCGACTCCGCGATAAAACCGCACAGCCGCGTTTTCAGCTTGCGCAAAACCTTAACGACGCCCTCCGCATCATCGGCTGAGGTTGGGAGCGCTACTTTGTGCACCCACGGCGGTGGACCATCACCAGCGGGACCATCGTGCTTGTAAGGACTGATGTCGATGAGCGTCGTGGTGTTTCCGTGATACGCGTGATCGAGCACGATGAGATCGCGTGCCTTTGTGTGGGCGCGCGCGAGTCGCAGCGCCAGTTCGTTGGCTTCACTGCCGGAGTTGACGAAGAAACAGACGCTCAGCGATTCCGGCAGAGTTGCATTCAACCTTTCAGCAAAGCGAAGAATGAGATCACTCAGGTAGCGGGTGTTCGTGTTCAGCAGCGCCATCTGTTCCTGCGCGGCTGCCACAACCTTCGGATGGCAATGGCCAACATGCGCGACGTTGTTGTAGGCATCGAGATAACGGCGGCCTTCTTCGTCGTAGAGATATTGCATCTCGCCACGCACGATTTCGACCGGCTTCTCGTAGGCGATACTCAGATTCCGTCCGAGTAACCTTCTTCGCTCTTCCAAAATCCGTTTCATCCGCTTAATCCGTGGTCAGTTTCGGTAACGCTCTTGCTATCGCCCGCTGACTGATATTCAGATATTCATTCTCCGGCTGTTGCAACTGCTGATACGCCGCCAGGCAAACACTCATCGCCAACCGCAATCGCACCAGATCCCACAACGCCTCTCGCTCGTTCTGCATGAGCAGAAACTCCTGCTGATAACCGTTAATCACGTGCGACGCTGCGTCGGCCGGATCATCCTTATCGAGCACCACATACGCAACGGCGATCGCGAGATTCCCCACCGTGTAGCTGTAAACCATGTCGCCAAAGTCGATCAATCCAACGACCATCATCCGATCGGGATCGACGACGACGTTGTAGTCGTTTGCATCGCCATGAATCACGCTGCGGCGCAAGTCATCAACAAGATGAACCCGGCACTTGAGCACCAGTTCGCGCAAGCCCGCATCCGCGATCAGACCAGCGCACTCGTCGATCACGCGATTGCCGTTTGCGAGGTCCCAATGGAAATCACGATGAACCGCCGGATGATCGAAATCCGCGAGGGCGCGATCGAGTTCGCCTAACTTCTTCCCGAGATCTCGCAGCAGTTCCCGAGTCTGCGGCTTGATGTCCGCGAGCGGCACGCCCGGAAGATAGTGGACGACACGCACGAGGTGCGACGCCCCAACCATAACCATCTCCTCTCCGGACAAAGCCGGCACCAATCGCTGACAAAACGAAACGCGCTTTGCGAGATGTCTCAAGACCGCATTCTGCGCTTCGATGAACTCAGGCGTTTCGCGCGCATTCGCAATCTTGAGCACAAACTTTACGCCCGTCGAATCCGTCAGCAAGAAGTTCTGATCGCGTTCGCTCGGCAATGGTCGCGCCGTCGCACGAATGCCGAAGTGCTCCTCGGCAATCGCCTCAGCGAACTCGACGTCAAACTTTGGCGTATATTCCACCGACGACATATTTGATCTTGATCAATATAAACCGGTTTGCGTAGTGGGGTAATGGTGTGTTGCTCCAACAGTGCCTGGGTCCCGGAGGGACCAAATGTTTATGGTTCGCCGCCCGCCTCAGGGACCGCGCTCCAGCGGAGCGCGATGTGTCCGTGCAGCAACAACATTCGGCTCCGCTGGAGCCGCAATTTACTTTTAGGGCGTGGCTATAAACATGTGGTCCCTCCGGGACCCAGGCACTGTTGGAGCAACACACTATTACCCCACTACGCCGGTTTGTGGTTTCTGTGCTTTATTGTGACTTACACTTATAATCTCGCGGCGTGACTCAACTGATTTCAACAATCGCCATTGCAATGGGCGCGTCATGGGTTTCGGGAATCAACCTGTACGCCGCCGTGGCGACTCTCGGTTTGCTCGGCAAGTTTGCCCAACTGCAACTCCCGGGCGAGCTCGAAGTGCTGACCAGTTGGTGGGTCATCGGCGTCGCCATCGGCTTGTACGTGATCGAGTTTGTCGCCGACAAGGTTCCTTACGTCGATAGCACGTGGGACGTGATTCATACGTTTATCAGGGTTCCCGCGGGAGCTGTCCTGGCCGCAACTGCCTTTGGCGACTTCGATCGCTCGGTCCAGGTCATGGCACTTTTGCTTGGCGGCGGACTCGCACTCAGTTCTCATGGCACCAAAGCGGCGACGCGCGCGATGTTGAATGCCAGTCCCGAACCGGTTTCAAACTCGGTGGCCAGTGTTCTCGAAGATATCCTGGCGGTGGTTTCGATCGTCTGCTCCGTCTTTTTGCCCATACTGCTCTTCGTCATCGTGGGCACCGGTTTAGTAATATCGTTTTTCGTCTTCAAACGTATTCTTCGGTTCTTCCGGCAGGTTAAGCAAAGCGTTCGCGGTTGGTTTGCGCCTGCCACGTCATAGTTTCCAAAAATCAAGTACGTTCTGCGGAGGCTCAATAATGTTCCGGTCGAGTTCTCTCTTACTGCTGACTGTCCTGACGCTCTCGGTGCCGGCTCAGTCGCAAACTTCAGAAGCCACGTTCTTTAACAATCTACGTTACCGGCTGGTTGGCCCAGCCAGAGGCGGGCGCGTCACGACTGTCACCGGAGTTCCGTCACAACCGAAGACATTCTACATGGGCGTCGCCAGTGGCGGACTCTTCCGCACGACAGACAACGGCGCCACGTGGGTTCCGATCACTGACGGCAAAGTTCCGCTCGGCTCAACCGGATGCGTCGCCGTCGCTGATTCCGATCCGAACATCATTTACCTCGGTACCGGATCCGACGGCGTGCGCAGCAACGTCTCCACCGGACGCGGCATGTATAAATCGAAAGACGGCGGTGAGACCTGGCAGTTCATCGGACTCTACAACGCCGGACAGATCGGCGCGGTGCGCATTCATCCTACAAATCCCGACATCGTTTGGGTCGCGGCCGGTGGCGATATTTTCAAACCAAACGACGAGCGCGGCATCTTCAAAACAACTGACGGAGGAAAATCGTGGCGGAAAGTCTTGTATGTATCTGACACCCTCGGCGCGATGGACCTCGAGTTGCGGCCGGACAATCCAAACGTTGTTTATGCATGGATGTCGCGCCTCGAACGAAAGCCGTGGACGATCATCAGCGGCGCTCGCGAAGGCGGTTTTTACAAGAGCACTGACGGTGGTGAAACTTTTTCGAAGATCGCGACCGGACTTCCGAGCGAGTTGATCGGCAAAGGCAATCTCGCCGTCACCGCTGCTAAACCAGATCGCGTTTATGCGCTCATTGAAGCTAAACCCGGCGGCGGTTTTTATCGCTCGGAGGATGCTGGACAGACTTGGGCGCTCATCAATTCGCAGGGTTCACTGATTCAGCGTCCTTTCTACTACACCACTCTCGGCGCCGATCCATCGAATGCAGACGTTGTTTACGCAGGCGCGGAAGGATTCTTCAAATCCACCGACGCCGGCAAGACCTTCACGCCGCTGCGCACGCCGCATGGCGACAATCACGATATCTGGATCAATCCGAAAGACGGTCAGATCATGGTCCAGGCAAACGACGGCGGCGCGAATGTCTCAACTGACGGAGGTCGCACGTGGTCTACACAAATGAACCAACCCACCGCCGAAATCTATGGCATCTGGGTCGATAATCAATTCCCTTACAAACTCTACGGGGCGCAACAGGACAACACGACGCTCATCATCTCCAGTCAGGCCGAACCGTTCTCAACAGTCGATTGGCGCACTGGTCCAGGCTGCGAGACCGGGCCAATCATGCCGCATCCGCTCAATCCGGACATCGTCTACGGTTCGTGCAAAGGTCAATACGGCGTGATGAACCTGAAGACCGGACAGGAGAAGAGTTACTGGATTGGCGGGCAGTCGCTTTACGGAAATCCCGCGAGCGATCTCATCTATCGCATGCAGCGCGTCTCCCCGATGGCCGTGTCGCCGCACGATCCGGAGGTGCTCTATTACGGTTCGCAATACGTTCATCGCACGCGCGACAAGGGAGTCACGTGGGAAAAGATCTCGCCGGATCTCACGGCGCGTCCGGACTGTTGTCAGGGCATCAGTGGTGAGCCGATCACGCGCGATGTTACTGGTGAAGAGTTTTACAGCACGTTGTATGCGATCACCGAGTCGCCACTCGAGAAAGGTGTGATCTGGACCGGCTCTAACGATGGACCGTTTTACGTCACGCGCGATAACGGAAAGAAGTGGACCAACGTTACACCGAAGGATCTGCCGGCTGGCGGGCGCGTGCAGTTCATCGAAGCCTCGCCACATCGCAAGGGCTCCGCGTACTTCGCCGTCTATCGTTGGCTGCTCGGTGATTATCAGCCTTACATCTATCTGACTAACGATTACGGCGCCTCGTGGACGAGGCTGACCGATGGCAAGAACGGTATTCCGGCCGACTGGCCTACCCGCGTCGTGCGCGAAGATCCGGATCGTGAGGGTTTGCTGTATGCCGGAACGGAATTTGGGATGTTTGTCTCCCTGGACAACGGCGCGCGCTGGCAGCCGTTTCAATTGAACTTACCAAACGTGCCGATTACCGACATCAAAGTGCATCGCAAGGATCTGGTTGTTTCGACACAGGGAAGGGCGATTTGGATTCTCGACAACCTTACGTTGCTTCATCAACTACAGCCTTCTTCATTGAAAGCTACCGAGGCATACCTCTTCAAGCCGCGTGATGGTTATCGAACGAGGGTTGGCCCAACAAACCTGGCGCCGGTGCTTGACTACCTCTTACCTTCTGCTCCGACGGACGCCGTGGTGATCGAGATTCTCGATCCGAAAGGAAAAGTACTTAACACGTACAACAGCGAGACACCGCCGCCGCGTGGTCGTGGAAACACCGGTGGTCCAGCGATGCCCGGTGTGGGCACGGCTGGTCCGGAATCGCAACCCGATCCGGATGCAGCGCCTGTGCGACGCGCTTTACCGCCGCCAAGAGTTACCAAGGTCGCAGGCATCAATCGTTTTGCGTGGGATCTGCGTAACCAGGCGGGCGTCACATTGCCGCCCGGACAGTATCAGGCCAAATTAAGAGTCGGCGGACTGAGTTGGACGCAACCTTTTAATGTTCTCATCGATCCAAGAGTCGCTGCCGACGGTGTTACGGTGGCTGACTTGCAGGAGCAGTTTGATCACAACACGCGGATGCGCGAGCTCGTGACCGGCGTGAATCAACTGGCGACCAGAGTTCGCGAGGCCCAGACAAGACTGCGGAGTTCGACGGACGCGGACGCCCTTAACCGGGTTAACTCGCTTGCCGCAAAGTTGTTAACCGAACCGGTGCGGTACGGCAAACCCGGACTTCAGGCCCACATCACCTATCTCGCAGGCATGACCGCGAACGTGGACCAGAAGATTGGGCGCGACGCCATCGAACGCTACCAGGTCTTAAAAAAGGAATTTGACACCTTGAAAGCGGAAATCGACCGCGAGCTCGGCCCATCAACGTCGTCTTTGTAGGGGTGGCCCTCCGTGGCCGCCCGCTCTTAGTCAAAATGACTCTTTAAGAAATCGGGATCCTTAAGTATCCTTAGCCCAAGCTCGTCGGGTGGTCCACACGAGGCCCACCCATTTAGAAATCCAACCGTTAACGCCCAGAGAATCGAAGCCAACATCAACTTCCCCCGACCATGAAACGCAGAGCGTTCCTCCAGTTGTCGATCCCCGTCGCGGCAAGTTTGGTGCTGCCCGCGTGTAAACGCATCGAAGGTTCCGTCGAAAAGCCGGTGCTGAACCTCGTCCTCAAAGGTGGACGCGTGTTCTACGACGGCCGGTTGCAGAACATCGACGTTGGCATCGACAAGGATGGCAAGCTTCATCTCGGTAGCGACCTGATTGGGATCGAAACGTTGAACGTCAGCGGTCGCGTCGTCGCGCCCGGCTTCATAGACATCCTGGCCGACAATTCAACTGCGCCGGAAACCACCTATTCGATCTTCGAGAAGTACAAGGTTTCAGATGGCGTTACGACGGCGCTGCAAATGCACGGCGGCAGTGCTGATTGTGGCGCTTACTATCGTCAATTTGGAAACGTTCCACACCTGGTCAATTACGGTGTTTCAACGTTTGTGATGGCCATCCGCGCTCGCTCCGGCGGCAAACGTTTGATCGAAAAGAATCTCGACAAGGGCGCGCTTGGTGTTTCACACAGTCTCGAGTATCAACCGGCGCCGTATGCGGAGATGTTGGAGTATGCGAAGCTCGCGAAGAAGTACGAGCGCCCGCTCTTCCTGCATCTGCGTTACTCGTCGAGCGAGAAGGAACTGGATGGTGTCGATGAAGCGATTCGGCTCGCGCGCGACAGCGGCGCGCGTGTTCACATCGATCATCTTCATTCGACTGGTGGAACTTTCCACATGGAGCAAGCGCTCGAGAAGATTCGCAACGGGAATAGTCAGGGAATGACGATCACCACGTGCGTTTATCCGTATTCCTATTGGGCCACTTATCTTTCGAACAATCGTTTCGGCACTGGTTGGCAGCAGCGTTATGGACTCTCGTATAACGACTTGCGGATTGTCGGTAGTTCGGAGCGACTGACGGCACGCACGTTCGCGCACTATCGAAAGAGTTCGTCGCGGCTGGCGGCGGTTCCCGAAGGAACGATGCCGTTGGAGCAAACAGTTGACCTCGCGCTCAGGGAAGACTTTTGCATGATCGGTTCTGATGGCGGTATTCAGTTTGAGCCGCGTGCGAACTCACATCCGCGCGGTGCTGGTTGTTTTGCGACTGCGATCCGGCATGCGCTCGATATCGGGCTGCCGTTGGAGAAGATCCTGGAGAAGATAACGTCGCTACCGCGCAGTGTGGTCCAGCCGGCGTTGCAGGATCGTGGTGTGCTCAAGCCTGGTGCGATAGCGGATCTCACCGTCTTCGATCCCACGACGATTCGTGGTAACGCGACCGTCGAAAATCCGAATCAGTTTTCGTCAGGAATCGATCTGGTGATCGTCAATGGCAAGATCGCTTTTAGGGATGGAAAACTCACGGCGAAGAACGGCGTCGCGATCCGTTCTTAAATCCGTGTAATTTGTGGCTGGCGTTAAAGTAACTTGCCGAGCGCGTACGGCAGCATCTTCCTCCACCACGGCCAATCGTGGTCCACATCCTGGCCCCAAAGATCCAACGTATGCGGAATTCCCTTCGCGTTCAAAATATCCGACAGCGCGCGGCTTCGCTCGGGCGCCTCATAGTTCCCCTGCCCTGACATGATCACGATCGCGTCAGCCTTCCGCAGTATCGGCAGGTAATGGTCATCATTTAGATTCGATAGATAATCGACCGGGTTGTTGAAGTAGACGTTGTCGTCGTAGTGTCCCTTTAGGTAAGACCGCACGTCGTAACTACCGCTCATCGCGATCACACCGCGGAACAGATCCGGGTGTTTGAAGTAAGCATTCACCGAAAGAAACGCCCCGAGGCTCGCGCCTGTAGTCAACGGACGATTCTCACCGTCGCCGCAGTCTTTGCGAATCAGTGGCAACACTTCGTCCGTGATGTATCGATCGTAGCGCGTGAGTAACTCCGCTTTGAGGTGCGCCGGCATCTGTTCATTCAAGAGACTGTAACGGTTGACGCTGTTGATCGAGTAAGCGCGAAGTTTGCCCCCTTCGATGAACTCCTTTATCGCATCGACGAGGTAAAAGCGTTCATATTCGAGATAATCGGCGGCTGCGGTGGGAAACATGAGCAGCGGCGGTCCGGCATGCCCGTAAGCGACGAGGGGCATTTCCGTGTTGAGATTAGGGCTAAACCAGGCTGTTGTACGGCGTTCCATTCGAGACCTTCCTGCTGGGGAATTAGGGCTGGAGATATTCTCGCAGATCGTTCGCGAGCGCAAGCGGGCGCGGTTGACGCTCCTTTGACCCATCTGTTATAAAAAGCGCTTCGCGCCCTGCACATGGTTTGGTTTGACTGTGTGAGGGCGCTTATTCCGCAGTAGCTCAATGGCAGAGCATTCGGCTGTTAACCGAAGGGTTGTAGGTTCGAGTCCTACCTGCGGAGCCAATTTATTTTTGTAGGTGTTTGGAAAGAAAGATCTTACGTATTGGGTTCGCCGCAGCCTGTCACAAGTAAGGCACAAATTTTTGGCTTACACGGGCCCGCTTCTTGTTGTCGCCACCATTGTAAGCTCTGGTCCTCTTACCAGTCAGATGGATTGCATGACCTGTGCATGGAAGACAGGGTAGCAGCGTGCCAGTGATCAACCTCCTAAGTTAGCAACATATTAGGTATCCCTATCCGACTGGATTCGATTCTGCCCGTGCCCACTACGGGGTGAACACGGACCTCTTTCTTCCGCATCTGCTTAGCAATTCTCGGGCACAGGACCGTCACCTGCCGCACGAACCGGACATTGTCAATATCTAACAGTTTGTTGCAATATAGCGTCGACAAACCGCGTCTCAGTCCTCTCGCGGCTCCCGGTACTCTTTTCTAAATCCATCAGAAAGGAAATTCATAAATGCCCAGCATAATCTCAAACATCGCAACGCAACTCCCTCAGCCGGAACTTGAACCCACGTTGCGAGAAGCTGGAAGCATCTTACAGGGCCTCGTCGAAGCCGCAGCCTACGTTGGCGAGGTCGTTTCCCTCGGTTACAACGACGCCATCGTTCAGATTCACGATTATCATCGTCAAGAGGTCGGCGGGATCCCCGCGCTCTGTTTCTTGATAGGAACGCGAGTTACCCCAGAGGCGATAATTGACCCAACGCAAGAGGATGCCTCAGTCATTCTTCTTCGCGTGATGGACCAAGCGGATTTACCCAACGCCGAAGAAGCGCGCCGTGTTCGAGTTGAAAACGCACAGCGTGTGAGCGGTGAAATCGGAATGAACTGGGATGATCGCTCCGTCATGGATGCTACCACACACAATTTACTTAGCTACGCGGGTGTGCGCTGCCGCGTGATCGGCACGTTCTACATGACGGACATCAGTGAGAACTCACAGCCTAATTGGAAGCTCTGCTTCGGATCAGATATCAGCAACTATTATCCAAATCGTGGACTCAAGGTTTATAAGCCTCGCGCGGAGGTTCTAGAGAGCATCGTCAATTTTCGAGATCCAATTATCTTCGCTGACAGCAGAATACCAATGGTCCGAATTGGACAGGTGCGCTATGCCTCTACGAATCGTAGGTTTCAGCAAGTTTCAAGTGTCCCAGTTTCGGTAACTCCGACAGACTTGCTGGGTCAAAAGACAGCGCTGTTTGGCATGACTCGAACTGGTAAATCAAACACAACCAAGATCGTGCTTAAAGCGATTTTCGAATTGCGTTGGGCGGCTACCGATCCACAGCGTATCGGTCAACTCGTATTCGATCCAAACGGTGAGTATGCAAATGAAAACGTCCAGGATGTAGATGCTGGGACGAATCCGAATGCCATCAAGAACGTATGGCGATCAGCACCCAATGATCAGCAAACAGCGGTTCAAGGTGATGTGGTGACCTACGGCATTTCTACTCATCCGAACGATCCCGGACGCATTCTGATGCTCCTGAACTTCTACCTCGATCAGAACCTTCAGACCGGAAAAGAAATTATCGACACTTTCCTCGCCATTGATACCGGAACGAAGTACATTCAAAACTTTAGGGATGTTGTGCTCGACGCCCCTGATCAAAACGACAGGTCTGCAATGACTCGCTTCAATCGACGAGTACTGTTCTATAGAGCATTGCTACATAAGGCGGGGTACACACCTCCGCCGAACGTTAGGCCAGTAGTGCGTTCCTTGTTCCGAGCTGATTTGCTAGACGCAATGCGCAATAGCCAAGGCGCCGACGCTGCTGCTTACGCGAATTGCGCGACAATGTTGGGCAAGGCAAACCCTAACTGGGGCGAGATAGCGCAGTGCGGCGAAATTCTGCGCGACTTTATTAAGAATAGCGATTCTTCTGGTTTTGGGGCCTTCGATGCAGGTTATGTCCAGACAAGTAGTAGTGGATCATGGGCGGATGATGACTTAAGAAAAATTCTTGAGATGTTTGCCTACCCGAATGGCTCCCGACAAGTCGGGCGGGTGAGAGATCGACACACGCCAAACACGGCTACGGACTATGCCGATGATATATATGACCATCTCCAAAACGGCCGGTTGGTGATCATAGACCAATCCAGTGGCGACGCCGAAATTAACAAGGCCGCGGCCGACAGGGTGATTCAAAAAATCTTCGAGAGAAATAAGGAACTTTTCAGACGAGGCGAACAGCCACCACAGATTCTCGCCTACGTTGAGGAGGCTCATAACATTCTTCCGCCCTCGAAAGAGGACGATTTGCGCGACATCTGGGTTAGGACGGCAAAAGAAGGCGCGAAATACCACATCGGCTTGGTTTATGCCACCCAAGAGGTTTCGTCAATTCAAAAAAACATTCTGAGGAATACCGCTAATTGGTTCATTGGTCATTTGAATAATACAGATGAGACGCGAGAACTGCGCAAGTTCTATGACTTTGCGGATTTTGAAAATAGCATATTGCGCGCACAGGACCGCGGATTCATTCGGATGAAGACGTTGTCGAATCCATACGTCGTGCCGATCCAAGTTGAGCGATTCAATATTCAGCCCTCGTAATCCAATGCCGTACCAAGGCGAATACGCCCACTATCAGCCCCTTAAGCGAATCGTTGAATCAGAGCGGGTTCAACAACTGCTGAGGCGTTCGCGGATTTTGGAACGCTCGGTATTAGTGCAGGAGGTTGTTCCACAGCCGGCTCCAGCGCCAAGCACACCATTGCCTTCACTTATCGTGGCAGTCGATGGAAGTTACGCCGAAGTAGCTGTACGGAACGGCTATCCCGGAGCAAAGGTTGGTTACTTATCCGTTGCGTCTGTATTAATGAATCTAGCTGAGGTCGAGCGACTTGATACCTCGCGACCCGTTAATCCAATCGATTTTCGCAAGACTGAGGAGCCTTCATCAGAGGCCATGGCACTGCCAGGTTGCAACGTGATTACACGCGATCACGTTTCGGCTCGTGATTCTTTTCGTGAAGCGATTTTCGAGTGGATTCACGAAGCGATTGTCGATGAAGAAGATCTCACCCGCCTTCTCGCGACTTATCAGGTCTTACTCGCCTACAAGCCAACTGACACGATCGCTTGTCCGTACACGCACTTGGATTGCAAGGTTGAAGTCCAGATCGGACAGAACGTGGGAACGTGTCCTTGCTCGTATCGCAAGCCGCTCTACCCGACTGATGCCATGCGCATCCACGAGCGGTTCACCAACGATTCCGGAACTAATGGCGAAGCCTTCGGTTACGTCATGCAGGTTTGGGAGCGTTTGTTGCTCGTTCATCTACTCCGATGTTTTGAACAGCGTCAGTGGCTCGCGCGTTTAGGCGATGTTGCGTTCTTCATAGATGGCCCACTTGCGGTCTTTGGACCACCGGCCTGGTTAAGCGCTGCCATAAATAAAGAACTCAAGCGGATTAACGAAAAGGTTCGCGCTGAAACTGGCAACGACATGATCATTGTCGGTATCG
>JBIOVO010000114.1:0-12170 GCA_044867735.1 Pyrinomonadaceae bacterium
CAATCACTGCGTCCATTGTCGAGCCGCCACTGGCGAGGGCATTAATGAAGTCTGCACGCGCGCCCTTGATCAGCGACGACTTGAGCGTGAAGTTCAGCGTCGTGCCGGCGTTTATCGACTCGATCTGAATGTTGTTGTTACCGGTGCCGCTACCGTTGAAACCGAAGGTCGTGCCGCTGATCGTCATCCGGTTCAATACGCCCGACGTGTTGATGACGTTGAGATTGTCTTCAAAGCCGCCTTCGATGATGCAGGAAGTAATCGCTGCGGTGCCGGTCAGGTTATCGAAATTGACTGCGCCCTCGTCAAGAGCAGCGCTGGTTCCGTTGGTGCCAGTGACTGTCGAGAACTCGAGCGTAAAGTTGCTGGAGCCCACGCCGCGAATACCGTGGTTCTGGTTCGTGCCGTTGACTCTGATGCGCCGCAACGTCACGTTCCCGGCGCCTTCTAAATACACGCCGTTACCGCTCGTAGCACCGTCGGCGCCGGTGGCGTTGGTGATAGTGCCACCGGTGTTGTTTCCACCCACCGTGGTATTTGCGCCGTCACCGTTGACGGTAAAGCTACCGGAGGTGTTTTTCAACATAATGCCGTTTGGAGCACCGCTATTCGAAACACTGGTGAGCACCATTGCCAATGGCGTGGTGCTGGAGGCGCGGGTGATTTCGACGGCTGTTCCGGTACCTGTGCCTATCGTACCGCTGGTAGTGGTGATGGTCTGGGTATTGTCAGTGGCCAGCAAGCCTCTCTGACCCGCGTCCGGCGAAATGTCGAGATCGGCAAAAGTAATCAGGCCGGTATTCGTGGTTAAGCTCACGCCGGTATTACCTGATCCGGTTACTGACGTGTTTGCCAAACTCAGCGCGGCGCTCGACGTGTTCACGCTGATGCCGATACCGGTGGAGTTGGTCACGGTTGTTGACCCGGTGGTCAGGGTGCCGGCAACCGTCGTCAGGCTCAATCCGGTGGTGGCGCTGTTCGTAGAGGAAAGGCTACCGAAAGCACCGGTGAGACTACCGTTCGTAAGATTCAACGTTTGTCCGTTACCGTTCAGCGTCGTGTCTGAAACATCGAGCGTGCCGAAACCGGAACCATTAATGTCGGTCGCTGCATTGCCGCCGGTGTAACCACGAATGATGTTGTTTGAGGCAACGTTAATTGCGTTACCCGCGCTAGTCATGTTCACGATCGTCCCGTTACCGCTGTTGGTTGGCGGTAATGGGTCGCTGCCAGCCGGTGGCGTCACACCCGAGATGGCCGAAAGAGTCGCGGTGGCGTCCTGGCCGATGAATTTCTGACCGTTCTCCAGCGTCAATGGTCCAACGTAATCCGTCGCACTTTCGTAGACAAAGATATTGTCGTTGGCTGCCGGGTTAGTAACGCCCACAACGCCGTTAACGGCTTCGAAAGCCGCGATCGTGTTGAATGGATTGGTCAAGCGGCCGTCGCAGGGGCAGGCCGCGTTGTTGTCGATGAACCAGATCATCCCGGTGACGGCAATCGTAACCGTGCCGATGTCGCTTGGACCTTCACCGTCGTTCAACGTGTAGGTGAAACTGTCGCTGCCCTCGAAACCTGGCGCCGGGTTGTAGGTGAACGAACCGTCGGCAGCGAGATTCACGTTTCCGCCCTGGGCGCTTAGGAAAACACCCGCGGTGACGTTGATTGCTGGGCCAACGCCGTCAACGTCCGAGTCATTCGCAAGAACGCCGGGAGCAGCGACCGTGATGCGAATGTTTCCGCTTGCCGCGTAGCTATCGTTTCGCGCGAGCGGAGTGGTCTGGATCGAACCGGGAACAAAAGCCGTGTTCGCATCGACCGTGTCACTAAACTGGACCCCGGTAGCGTCTTCACCGGTGGCGCCGATTTGAACCGTATAGCGCAACGTGTCGCCTGGGTCGGCTTTGCCGTCCATGTCGACGTCGGTTAGAAGCGCGTCAGTCTTGGTCGCAGTAACAATCGGTGCGAGCGGACTGGCTGGGCTCAGTGTGAAATATGGATTATTAACCGCACTGGGAGCGGCGGCCGTGTTCATGGACCCGTTGCTGTTTTTCTGGACTTGGGAGGTTGAACTCTTCGACTCCCCTTGGAGCACTTTCCGCAACCACCCTCCGTTTCTGGACTCTACGGAGATGGAGAAAGCAACCGCTGCTGTGACGGCAATGATGCCCGCCATCAGCAACGCTGCTGGTCTCCGACCTTTTAACGATTTAGTGTTTGTGTTGAAACCCAGTAGATTGCGAAAAGAACGAATGAGGTTCTTACGAGGCATAGACGGGGACTCCTTTGTTTGTCGTTAAACACTCTTGATGGGACATGGATACCGGCTGAAATAGCGGCCTTCAGCCGGACGGAAAGGGTCGACCGTGACAACTTTCGTTCCGCACGAACGGACCAACCCTTCGATTTATATGAAAAATGATTCTGCCACTTTGTCGCGTATTAAGTGTGCGAGAAGTCTGGAGCTTGCGAGGGACCAGACGCTCGCGCGACGTCTACTTGCAAAGGCCTTGCCAGAAAACTATCTAGGATGGTGAATCCCCTGGATCCTGGGCGAGCCGATGAACGAAAGTCAGCTTCTGGGTGACTTCCGGTTGTGGCGAGTTAGCGCCGCGGATTCTATTGCTAGGTTAATGTTAAGTCAAGGTCTAAAGAGCGGTAATAGAGGAGTTCTTCCAGAGAAAACAGGGTCTCTGGACTTTGCGGCTTTTCGCGCTGGAGATTAACCCCGGCTGGTCTTCAAGCGATCTTTAATATTGAGGTTGCGGATCAGCCGGTGCAGGTAGTTTGGATGCACACCCAGGAGCTTCGCGGCGCCGGTGTAATTTCCGTTTGCCTGGGCCATCGCGTCGAGAATGATCTGTTTCTTCTTTTGTGTTACCGCTTCGTGATAACGCAGCGTCGAAGTCGGCGATAACTCACTTTCCAAAACAGCTTCCGGCAAGTCTTCCGGCAGGATCAAATCGGTGGTCCCAAGCACGATCGAACGCTCGATCGCGTTCTCCAACTCACGCACGTTTCCGGGCCAGTCATAAGACGTCAAACACTCACGCGTCTCAGTCGAAAAACCTAACAACTTTCGATTGCACTTCGCCGCATACTTATCAGCAAAGTAATTCGCGAGCAGCATGACGTCTTCACGTCGCTCGCGCAATGAAGGCATCTCGAGTGAGACCACGTTGAGACGATAGTAAAGGTCCTGACGAAACTCACCAGACTCGATCGCTTCTTCGAGATTCTTGTTCGTCGCAGCAATCAATCGCAGATCGACTTTGATCGTCTGCGTTCCTCCGACGCGCTCAAATTCTCTCTCCTGCAACACGCGCAAAAGTTTTATTTGTAACGGCGGAGTCAGCTCGCCAATCTCATCGAGAAAAACCGTTCCGCCATCGGCAACTTCGAGCCTTCCTTTCTTCTGCGCGAAGGCTCCAGTAAAGGAGCCCTTTTCGTGGCCAAAAAGTTCGCTTTCCAGCAGCGATTCGTTCAAAGCAGCGCAATTTACGGCCATAAATGGCTTCTGGACGCGTTTGCTGTTGCGGTGAATAGCGCGCGCGGCGAGCTCTTTTCCGGTACCACTTTCACCTGAGATAAGGACGGTTGAATCAGTCGGCGCTACCTTTGAAATGAAGTGATAGATCCGTTGCATGGCGGGGCTTTCGCCGACCATGTTGTGTTCGATATTTACATCCGCAAGTAGACGTTCGTTCTCGGTTCTCAGCCACTCAAACTGTCGTGCGTTTTCGATCGCGACAGCAGAAACACCCGCGATCGCAGCGACGAGTTGTAAGTGATCTTTGTTGAATTGATCGCGCGTGACAGTGGTGTCGAGGTACAACACACCGAGCTTGCGATCGAACATCATCAACGGCACACACATCACCGAATGTGCGCGACTCGCAATCAAACTCTCACTAGCCAGATCAGCTTCCGCTGCGGCGTCGGTCGCCAACAAGGCAACACCATCTCGCAGCACCTGGTGCACAATGGTTCTACTAACGCTAACGGTCTGATCTTTTCCACGCACGCGATCGAGACCAAAGACCAGACTCGTTTCGAACGAACCTTCGCTGGTCAACAAAACTGCGGCGCGCTGCGCGGGCACAACTTCGAAGAGCAGTTCGAGCAAACTTTCAAGCAACTGGTCCAGGCCGCGAATCGAGTTGATCGTCGTGCAGACTTTCATCAACGCGCTCAGGTCACGGGCCATCATATAGACCGTATCGTCAAACCGAATCTGAAGCGTCGATGCGCTGATTACCTGGGCCTCGTCGAGTTTGACATCGCTCGACTTCGAAGTGGCCTCATGATCGTGGGTGAGAAAAAGAAATTGTGAGTCGCCGATGCGGACGCGATCGCCGTGTTCGAGCAGCCGGGTCTTGACGGGGACGTCGTTAACGAAGGTCCCGTTGAGACTTTCGAGGTCGGAGATTACAAAACCCTCGTCTTTTTTCTCGATTTTGGAGTGCCGGCGAGAGACGGAAGCGTCTGCAATACAAAGGTTTGCGGCGGTTTCACGGCCAATAACCAGCGTTTCTTCGTTGATGGCGAAGATGGCGCCTTTTAGTTTTCCAGAAACTGCTGCAAGACGGGGCGGCATTGTTTGAAAAGTCTAATCTTAGGGCATGTTTTCGGGCAACAGGACCCGTACTTCACTTAAAAGCGCAAAAAGCACAAAAATAAATGTTTCTGCCTCGTGGCCGACGTGCTTTTTGTGGCCCAGGCGATCAAATGTCTATCCAAAAGGATAGGTCGCTCTCACTCTTCAGATAGAAGATCTGCCGCCCAGGATCAAAGAATGTTGGAAAACTGAGTGGCACGCGGATAGCACTAGACATCAGCGCCCGCATTAAAAGGAAAACAGTTAGAAAGGCACGAACTGTTTTCAATCTCACCAGTAAGAACGGCAACCTACCGCCCCCGGGTTGCCGTTCTTAGTCTTGTGGAACGATGCGCCAGTTGTTGTTCGGTTTCACCGGAACAGTCTTATTCTTCTCCAGCCAATCGATAATCAATTCCCGAATCTCTTCACTCGACCGGTAAACAACCGGCGCGTCCTTATACATGCTGTAACCACCGCCGCCGTTCACTCGATAATTGTTGGTGGCGAGCCGCAGCTTCCCCGACGGCGCGAGTGGCTGGCCGCGGAAACGCAGGTTCTGAATTCTTTGACCAACTGGTTTTGAAATGTCGAGCTCGTAAGTGACGCCCTCGGCGATGTCGAAGTTATAGGCCGGAATTTTGTCGTCGATGAGCTCCCGAAGCGGTTTGCCGGGTTCATAGCCTTTGTAGTACTTCGCGGAGTGTTCGAGGGCGTCTTTGAGCTGTTGACCGGTCACTTCGAGCACCACGAGCGTGTTTTCGTAAACGTAAAGTCCGGCAATGTCGCGCACGCTAACCGGTCCCTTGGCGATGCGTGCCTCCGAGTTAAAACTCGCCACCATCGACACGTCCGCCTTGCCCGCCTCAAGTTGTACTTTTTGAATCAGATCAAGAATGGCTGTATCGCGAAACCGGGCCTCGCGGGCGGTTAATTCCTCAGCCGACTCGCCGATAGTCCGGGAAAGCCACGCCTGCGTCTCGCGATCGTAAGGTTCTGCCAGCTTAACCACGTCAGGATCGGGTTCGACGCGATCGTCAGCCGGCAGCGTTCGGGCAGACTTCGCATAAACACGCCAGCCCGTCTCGGACTTTTGGAGATACAGATCGGCACGGGCGAGGTGGCGTCCCCAGTGATTTGCCTGAGTCAAAAGTACGCCATTGATGTAAAGCGAAGGGACTTCGCGGTGCGTATGGCCCATGAAGATGACGTCAACTCCCGGCACCTCTTTGGCAATCACGATTGCCTCGTTCTCGTGCGGGATCTGGCCCGGGCTGACTTCGCCGGTGCGCAAATCCTCGCCGAGGCCCATGTGCATTGCGATCACCACGACGTCGGCTTTTTCCTGATCGCGCATGATCGGGACCCATTTCCGGGCCTCCAGCAGTGGTTGATGAAACTCCAGGCCGGCGTAGTTTGGCGGATTGTCCCAGTTGGGAACGCCGGGTGTCGTCAGGCCGAGAATGCCGACGCGCCCGCCGGCCACTTCTTTAATGATGTATGGCTTGTAGTGTGGCTTGTTCGTCGCTTTGTCGTAAGTGTTGGCTGAAAGCCAGGGAAAACTTGCTTCGCGTCGTGCTTTTTCGAGGACTTTGAGACCGAAGTTGTATTCGTGATTGCCGACAGCCATCGCGTCGTAGTTCAGCGAACTCATGACGAGCATCATCGGGTCAGGCGGCTCGGGGTTCTTGCGGCTGTGAAACGATTCGAGCGGTGAGCCCTGGATGGTATCGCCGGAGTCGACGAGGAGGACGTTTGGGTGTTCGCGGCGGACGCGTTTGATCAGCGTGGCGATCTTTGCGAAGCCGCGGTTGTCGGGTTTGTTGGTGTAGTAGTCGATCGGGTTGATGTTGCCGTGGAGATCCGTAGTGCCGAGGATCGTTATCTGGACTCGATCGGGCGCAAAGCTCCGCGCGACGAGTACCAGGGAAAGCATGATGATTAGGGTTGAAAGCGAGTAGACAAAGGGTTTCGTTGGTCGCATTTTATTAACAGGTTGTCTCACGCAAAGACGCAAAGGCGCAAAGGAAGACGCAAAGTATGAGCCTCCAGGCAGCCGAAGGTCCTCCTTTGCGTCTTCCTTTGCGCCTTTGCGTCTTTGCGTGACAAAAATTTATTGATTAACAAACACCTCCACCGCACTGGCGCCATCGATCTTGATCTCATGCAGCCGTTTGAAGTTCGCGCGGACGTAATCGAATTCTTCGCGGTTCTCGAAGTACGTGCGTCCTCTTTGCACTATCACGTAAACGGGACCCGTCGCACTGTTCACATCAAACTCTTTCGACGAAATCACCCGCGACTGCAAGTCCTCGCGCCCAAAGACTGACAAGTAATACCGCGTGACCGCCGGTGTTTCGTGCGCGATTGTGGCCCCATTCGGCGCTTGTTCGCAAACGTACTTTATCGCTTCGCGCAATCCATCGTCATAAAACTCGTCATGCGGGAAGAAGTAACCGGCCTTGTCCGCCGCCAGCACGTTAGTATAAAGCGCGTAATGCGGCCGGTTCGCAAACGCAGTCCACGCCGGCGCCAGCACAAACAACACGACCGCCATCGCACTCACGGCATACAGAGCGCGCCTCGATCCCCAAAACCAGGTCGTCATCCAGCTAATCAACCCCATCACACCAACCGCCGCCAGCATGTAAACAAACGGCATCAGCGACAGCGTATATCGCAACCACTTCCCGCCAACCAAAGAGTACGGAACGATCCAGAACAGGAACATGAAGAGCACAAACGCGTGCCCGATGTGTCGCCAGCGCACCGCTGCGATCGCGAGTCCCACCAGGAACGCGATCAGGATCATTAACGGCACTTTGATCGCGAGGAACAACAAGTAGAAATAGATCGGTGTGCCCCAGAACGGAGAGCTCGACATGTTGTTCTTGTAAAGCTCGCCCGCGAAGAGATAACCCGAATGAGTCAACAGCCGCTCACCCATGTACTCATTCATGTATTGCCACACTTCCGGCAGCAGCACTGCCGGACTCGCCACCAGAAACACGCCGACGATCGTGAGAAAGAACCATCCTGGCGTTCGCCCGCTCGGACCTGCTTTGCGAACATGAAAGTTGTGATGAAAGAGCATGTTGAGGCCGAGATAGTGAGGAAAGTATTTAGAAGCGATCATCAAACCGAACGAGACCGCACTCGCCGCGTAACGCCGCGCACGCGCCTGCTTGTCAACCGGCGAGATCTGTTTCGCCCGCACGAAGAAGTAGAAAGCGAAGAGCATGAAGAAAACGAGGAGCGAGTCTTCCTTGCCGATCCGATTGTGTGTGATTGCATTGATGCCAACCGCCCAGAAAGCGGCCGCGAGGAGTGCGTGCCAGCGATCGAAGAGAGCAGCGGTCAGAAGAAACAGGGGGATCGCAGTCAATGCGCCGATAAGAACGTTGGGCAACCTGATTGCGGCTTCTTCACTGGGAGCGGGAATGTGCCGCAGCGATCCCCACATCAGGACCTTCATGACCATCGGATGTTCGGAGTTGATGGCGAAGTCGCCACGCTCGTAAGCATGTATGGCATCCAGTTTGTTCATCTCGTCTTCGGCGAAGCCGATCGCGCTGAGTTGTGAGAAGCGAAGACCGAAGCCGAGGATGACGAGGAGAGCGAGGCTGGCAACGATGGACCAATCGATGGCACGTACAAGCGCAGAGCCATTTTCAACCGCAGATTTTCGCGGATAAACACGGATCAGATCTGTGTTCATCTGCGAAAATCTGCGGTTCATAAAGCAAACCCCTACTCAATCCCCGTACCCATCGTTGTTAGCTTAGACCAAAATGCTTTATGGTAATAGCCTTTGTGAACGGTGCCGGAAGTTGATTGCAGTTGACTGGATAAAGCAGCGGTTTCAGGATGGATAACTTAGTAACTTCTAATATTCGACAACGACCAATTCGTACCCTCGTCAGCGTTGCGGGCATCGCCCTCGGCGTGAGTCTCGTCATGCTTTTCACCGGCCTCGCTCGCGGGATGTCGAACGACTTGCAGCGCCGCGCCACAAACGTGCGCGCCGAGTTGATCTTCATGCGGCCGGGCGCCATGAATTTAACCTCTAACTCGGCCAATCTCGATACGCGTTACGTGGATCGGCTAAAAGCAATCGAAGGCGTCGAAGAAGCTTTGCCGGTGATCCGGCACTTCTCGCAAGGAACGAAGGGCATCGGGATTGAACAGATCGACGGTGTCGACTGGGATGCGTACGCCCGGATGAACGGGATCAACATGGTCGATGGACGAGGACCGCAGGGCGCCGATGAAATTGTTGTCGATGATAAGAAAGCGCGAGACAACAACTTCCGCGTCGGAGATACCTTCAAACCGCTCGGCACCCTGGACTACCGAATCGTAGGAATCTATACGCCCGAATCTGGAGCGCGCGTAAAGCTGTCGCTTGAAGGGATGCAACAGGCACTCGAAGCACCCGGCAAATGCACTTTCATTTTCGTGAAGCTTCGTAATCCCGATCAACTGCAAGAGGTCGCGCAGCGCATAGACATAGAGTTATACGGAAACATCATCCAGCCGACGACGGAAGTGTTTACGAGCTTTGAGAAGAGCATTCCCTATCTCAGCGTGTTCCTGCGTGTGCTGGTGGGACTCGCCGCCGTGGTGAGTGCGTTAGTTGTAATGCTGGCGATGTACACGTCGATCACGGAGCGCACGCGCGAGATCGGAATCTTGAAAGCGATGGGCGCGTCGCGTGGTTATATCGTCGGCATCATCGAGAAGGAAGCGATCCTGATCAGCATCATCGGACTCATCGCGGGATTTGCGGTGTCGCTGATCGCCGGGTACCTGATCCATAAGACTTATGGATTGGTGTTTGAGTACAGTTGGACTTGGGCGCTGGTAGCGGCTGCTATTGGTCTCGTCGGAGGGATCCTGGGCGCCTTGTATCCGGCGTGGCGTGCTTCGAACCTCGACGCAGTCAGTGCGTTGGCGTACGAGTAAGAAGAAAGATTTCTCGCGCAAAGACGCAAAGGCGCAAAGTCAGGACCCGCGGTAACCAAAGTCTTAACTTTGCGCCTTTGCGTCTTTGCGCGAGAAATCCTCTTGCGGCGCGATGCGCTCCTCGGAAATAGTTCTAAGCGAAAAGCCTCTCTTCCAGATCAACAGCACACCAACTGCGGCCCAGAAAATATCCCGACCTTTTCTAACGATCGCCAACGTCTCACCGATCGCAGGTGCGAAGCCGAGCACTTTCGACACACGCCCGGTGCCGCCTTCATCCACACCCGCACGCAAAGGAATAAACTTAAACGCAACATTGATGATTCGATTCACCGATTCAAGAATGAAAGCTTGTTTGAGCGTCGGCGCGACCGGACTGATGAATGAAAGCGTGACGTACACCTCCAGCACGCCCGCCAGGTGAAAGCACGAATCGAGTGCGAAGATGGCGATGAAGCTCCGCTTACTCTTTGTATAAAACCCGTAGATCCGTTCTTCGAGATTCTGTACGCGCGGTCTGACTTTGCCGATCAAGTTTCGGGCGACTCCGCGATCGCCTAAGTAACCTAACGCCCCGCTCAGGAACCGCACCTGACGACGAATCACCAGATACGCGAGCGGAACGATCACCAGCGTCGCCACGAGTGCAACAATAGTCGCATAACGCAAAGACTTCGGGAGTGAGAAGCTGAGCAACAGCGTGGTCGTGCCGCAAAAAATAAAGAGAGCGACGGACAGTCCGTAAAAAATATTCTCAATCGCCAGAGCCGACAGGCCCGCCAACAACGGAACGCGGTGCTTAACGAAGACCGCTTTGGATGGTTCGCTTACTGCTACGCTGATAAAAGGGATGATATTGCCGAGTGCATCACCCATTAGACGTGCGGCGAAGGCATCGCGAAAGGGCAGTCGATCCGGGCCCTCGACGCATTTAGTCCAGGCAAGGGAACGAACGACATAACGAATGCTCGAGATGGCCAGAAGGAGGAGGAACCCTGCCCCGAGTTCCTGGATGTGCGAAGCGATGTTGCCAACGCCGGCGTGACTGACGAAGTAGGCAAACAGGATCAGTCCCAACAGACCGAAGATGATTCCGAGTGGCGCAAATCTCCTGCTCCCACTTCTCTTCTCAATTACGGCATCATTCGACATCGATGTACGGTAGCACATCCCCAGCAACGCGTGTGCCTGATGGAGGATTAACCACAAAGACACAAAGACACTAAGTCATTTTTGGTTTTAATAGGGGCAATTCTTTGTGCCTTTGTGTCTTTGTGGTTAAAACCACTCCAAGGGCGCTTTTGCCTTTTTAGTTTTGGCTTGATTATCATGCTATGTTCGACTTTGAGACCGGTAAAACGAGCACCACACCAATGAGTCAATCGCAAGCAGCCGTCGCACATCCGCAAGCCACTCCGCTCACCACACTTTCCGAAGACGAGACGATGTTTCGCTCCAGCGTGCGCGAGTTCGCAGAAGGCGAAATCCGCCCACGCGTCGAGCACATGGACGAGGTTGCCAAACTCGATCCGGCAATCATCAAGCAGTGCTTCGACCTCGGGTTGATGGGAATCGAAACTCCCGAAGAGTATGGCGGAGCCGGAGCAAACTTTTTTACCGCGATTGTGGCAGTCGAAGAACTGTCGCGCGTCGATGCTTCAGTCGGCGTCTTTGTTGACGTGCAAAATACCCTCGTCAACAACGCTTTCATTCGCTGGGGCACGCCGGAGCAGAAGAAGAAGTATCTGACAAATCTCGCCTCCGGCAGCGTTGGTGCTTATGCGTTGAGTGAACCGGGTTCCGGTTCGGACGCTTTTGCCATGCAGACGCGCGCCGTGGAGAAAGACGATCACTACGTGCTCAACGGCCGCAAGCTCTGGATCACCAACGGCATCGAAGCCGAGATTTTCGTGCTCTTCGCGAACGCGAATCCTGAAGCCGGCTACAAAGGCATTACCGCTTTCGTAGTTGAAAAAGGAATGACTGGTTTTTCGATCGGGAAGAAAGAGAACAAACTCGGCATTCGCGCTTCGTCAACAGTCGAACTGATCCTCGAAGACTGCGTCGTTCCAAAAGAGAATGTACTCGGCGAAGCAGGTAAGGGTTACAAGATCTCGATCGAAACACTTAACGAAGGACGCATCGGCATCGGCGCGCAAATGATCGGCATCGCCGCGGGCGCGTTGGAGTGTGCCATTGCCTACACCGGCGAGCGACAACAGTTCGGTAAGTCGATCAATCAATTTCAAGGAGTTCAGTTTCAACTCGCCGAGATGGCCACGGAGTTGGAAGCAGCGCGTTTGATGGTCTACAACGCCGCCCGCATGAAAGATGCGGGAATCAATTTCGTCAAAGAAGCGGCGATGGCAAAACTATATTCGTCGCGCGTCGCCGAGCGCGTCAGTTCAAAAGCGATCGAACTCTACGGTGGTTACGGCTACGTGAAGGATTATCCGGTTGAGAAATACTGGCGCGACTCGAAGATCGGCGCGATCTACGAAGGGACGTCGAATATGCAGTTGCAAACAATCGCGAAGTTGATAATCGGGAAATGATTTGGAGTGCGGTGGCCTGACGCCGCTTTGTTATCGATAACGCTTGATCAAGG
>JBIOVO010000115.1:0-10875 GCA_044867735.1 Pyrinomonadaceae bacterium
GTGTAAGAGCATAAGCCGTTATGAGCGGAAGCGCTACCGTAGAATCGACATAACACACCACCGCGTCGGGCAAACGATCGGGATCGACCTTGCCCCACGATACTGCTTCGCCCGGCGTCGCGCCTGAAAGTCCGCCCGTGTCAGGACGCGCATCCGTCACTTGCAGAAAATAATCGTGACCTCGCTCATCGATGCCGAGCACTTCCTGGATCTGTGGTTCAGTTTGCAAAAGAAAATTCTTCGGCGAGCCGCCGCCGAGAATGAAAACTCCGGAAAGACCTTTCTTCCGTTTGCCTTTGCTCGCATTCACGACGCCGCGCTTTGCTGCAAGCACGATCGCAGCGGTCTCGTTGACGTCGAGTGAAGGATCGAACGCGAGCTTGTTGCCTTGCAGCGACTTCGCGGCGACGTTCATGCCGATCGAAGAGTCGCCCGGCGACGAAGTGTAAATCGGCACCGCGTATTCATACGCCACAGCAAGCAGCGACTTGTCGCTGATACCGAGTTTCTGCTCGCGTTCATGCACGTAGCGCCCGCACAAGTAATGAAACTCAGCGGTGGACATCGGATGCTGAAACTCCGGAGCTTCGATTATCTTGCGGAAGAATGCGTCAGTATCGAGCAGCACCGAGTAGTCAAAAAAGATGTCGTAGATACGGACCACTTCCTCTTCACGCAACACGACGTCTGACGTCTGCGCGTCGCCCTGGTGCATCGCCAGGCCGATGCCAAAATGCGTGTCGTGATAGAGGTTGGCGCCGGTCGAGATGATCCAATCGACAAAGCCCGCTTTGATGAGCGGAATGAGCGCGGAAATGCCAAGCCCGGCGGGCGTAAGAGCGCCAGTGATTGAGAGGCCGACCGTAACCTCCGGCTCCAGCATTTTCCTGGTGAAGAGATGGCACGCCTCGCGCATCCGCGCGGCGTTGTAGGCAAGGAACGACTCGTCGATCAGATCCGCGACTGCTACATTTTTCTCGATCGGGGCCGGATCGATGCGCTTGCCCCGCAGGAATTTGCTTTTGTGTTTACCCATAGTTGATCCCACCAGGCAGTAAGCAGCCGTCAGGAGGCAGGAACCCTGCGCCTGCATGCTGCCAATCTGCCCCTTACTCGGTGCTCATTTGTGGTTGTTGTGGCTTAATCCGCAGGCGAGTGATTCGTCTTTCGTCAGCTTCCAGTACTTCCACTTCGAGACCACGAATATTCAGATGTTCGCCCACTGCCGGCACTTTACCCGATTCGTTGATCACCAATCCTGCAATCGTCGTGAAATCATCCGCTTCGATCTCCATGTCGAAGAGTCGTTCGATCTTTCCAATCTCGGTTGAGGCCAGTACCTCGTAACTGCCTTCACCACCTTCGACTATATCCTCTAATTCTTCTCCCGCTATGTCTTCGTCTTCAATTTCTCCGACGATCTCCTCGAGGATGTCCTCGACCGTCACCAAACCGCAAACGCCGCCATACTCGTCGATCACGATCGCGAGTTGCACGTGGGCCTTTTGCATCTCTTCGAGCAGTTCGGCCACCGGTTTGGTTTCGGGGACGATGTAAACGAGACGGACGAGCGGGCGGATGTTCTCGTCTTCGCGCCCTTCCGCCCAACACTGCAACAAGTCGCGTACGTAGATGAGTCCTTCAACGTTGTCGATCTGATCTCGATAGACGGGCAAGCGTGAATACTTGGAATTGAGAATCAGATCACGCGCTTCGCGCACACTTGCCGTAATCGGTAAGGCGACGATGTCAGGCCGCGGCGTCATCACTTCACTCACGCGCGTGTCGCCAAACTCGATAATCGAATGGATCAGTTCGCCTTCTTCCTCCTCCAAAATTCCTTCCGCCTCGCCGACGTCGATCAACGCCTGAAGGTCGCTGCTGTCGTCTGCCTCTGCTTCTTCCTCGCCGACTTCCGCGGCCAGCTCCTTGCGGCGCGAGCGATCGAAGAGTCGCTGAAAAGGATCGGCGATAAACGCCATGATCGGGAAGAACGGCCGAATGACTGGTAGCAGGAAGAGCAGCGTCTTTTCGGGATTTCGGGTCGAGATAAAGAGCGGAATCAGTTGCCGAAAGATGCCGGCAAGGATCAAACCGGCAAGCAAACCGACTAAGACGAGTCTTGGATCCGGAAAGAGAGTTAGTGAAATCGAAGTTATCAGAACGGCGACGGCGACCAGCAGTATCTGAATCATCGCCGAGAGAGCAAAGCCAAAGCGGGGCCGATTTTCCAAGGCTTGCTGGAGGAACGGGCGGGAGCGTCGTTCGGGCTTTTCTCCGTTTTCGCCGATTAGACGGCGCAGTCCGACATCGCTCAACTGGGCGAACGCCATATCGACCGTGGCCAGCAAGGAGAGCACTATCAGCAAAAGGAGCGCGAGCCCTATTTCAAGTTCCATCGATGCGGAAAGTATGGACAGGATTTACCGAATTCACAAGACGAATCCTGTCTAAATGCCTAACTTTCTCCTCAATCGCAACTCCAGCCTGTTCATTTCCCCGTTGTCCGTTTCATGATCGTAGCCTGAGAGATGAAGCAGACCGTGGAGAATCAGTTGGGCAATTTCGTCGTCAAACGATAACCCGTTTTCTTTCGCCTGTGCCGCGGCGGTCTCAACCGAAACCGCAATATCTCCGAGGGTGTCCTCTGAGGGGAACGACAATACGTCAGTAGGTTTATCGATTCCGCGAAACTGCCGGTTGAGTTGCCGGATTTTACTGTCGGAAACAAAAGCGATTGTCGCCGATGATTCGTTGTTCCCAATCGCCTTGAGGGCCTTCAGCCCGAAGGTGGCCCAAGCTTCAGTATCGACTTTCAGGCGCCGCTGGCGATTGACGACCTCGACCATCAAATATGACTCTTCTTCCCCTGCTCTTCGTAAGCGCGAATGATCATCTGCACGAGCTTGTGCCGCACCACGTCTTTATCCGTGAAGTACACAAACTCGATACCCTCGAGATTCGAGAGTATTCGTTCCGCTTCGATCAAACCGCTTCGCTTGCCGGTCGGTAGATCCACCTGCGTGACGTCTCCGGTGATCACCGCCTTTGAGCCGAAGCCGATGCGAGTCAGAAACATCTTCATCTGTTCGCTGGTCGTGTTCTGCGCTTCGTCGAGAATGATGAACGCGTCCGAGAGTGTTCGTCCACGCATGAACGCGAGCGGCGCAACTTCAATCACGCGCTTTTCCAGTAGCTTGGTTACGCGCTCGTAGTCGATCAGATCGAAAAGCGCGTCGTACAGCGGCCGCAGGTAGGGATCGACTTTGTCTTGCAGGTCACCAGGAAGAAACCCGAGCTTCTCGCCTGCCTCGACAGCCGGGCGCGCCAGCACGATGCGGTTGACCTGCTTCTGCATCAGCGCCTGGACGGCCATTGCCACGGCGAGATACGTCTTGCCGGTGCCGGCAACGCCGATACCAAACACGACGTCCTTGTCCTGGATCGCTTGAATGTACTTTCGCTGATTGACCGACTTCGGCGCGACCTGTTTCTTACCAGCCGGGTTGAAGCGGGCTTTGGTGAAGTAATCGCGCAGGCTAAACGCGCGGTCCTCTGCGATCTGCGCAAAGGCCTCGCGCAGTTCTTTGTCGGTGAAGTGTTTTCCTTCCTTGAAGAGGTCGGAAAAGTCTTCAAGAATGCGTTGGGCGGTCTCAACGTCGGCGGGATCGCCGTCGATCGAAACGTCCTGACCGCGGGCATCAATTCTTACGTCGAGTAGAGACTCGAGATATTTGATGTTCTGATCGTGAACACCAAACAACGTCTCCAGACCACGAGGCGGCAGCTCAATCTTTTTCAAACGCTGTTAACTCTCTCCTTCGCGCAGCGGGACAATATGGGCGTTGGGGGTACGGTGGGCGGCAAGATTAGTCTGCATAAATTGCGAATTTGACGCTACTACAGCGTTGTTCGAGTGTCAATGCCATAGATCCATCCACAGATTGCGCAGATTCGTTTTATACAAACAGACTGGCTTATACGATTAGCCAGCTTGGTTTATATAATCTGTGTAATCTGTGGATGGCTAGGTCCTGCCTCCTTGACACTCGATTGCAGGATACCTATACTCCGTCACTTGCGCGCTGGCCGTGTGGCGCGCAATGTTGTTTTTTCAGCCGTTTTTGGAGAATTCATGCCCAACCATAAATCGTCAGAGAAGCGCGTGCGACAGAGTGAGAAACGACGCACCATCAATCGCACACACCGCACCAAGGTCAGAACCTACATCAAGAAGGTCCGCGCCGCGCTCAGTTCGGGCAAGAGCGAGGACATCCAGAAGGTACTGCCGGAAGCCATTTCAGTCATCGATAAATCGGTGCAAAAGGGCGTCATGCACAAGAATGCGGCGGCGCGTTACAAATCAAGACTGACGGTTCATGCGAACGAAGCGGCTAAGTAGTTAAGTAAACTAAATCTTAAAATCATCCGAGGCGGATCGACATTCGGTCCGCCTCGGTTTTTTATTGAAAGGAACCGCGATGACTTACTACCACTCGGAAACTGAGATCGAGAACGTCGTGCGCGCCTTTGAGGCGTGCGAAATCGATAAAACTCAATTCAAACATGCTCAGCATCTGACGGTGGCAGTGTGGTACGTGCAGACTCTCGGCAAGGACGCGGCGCTTGATCGCATGCGGGCCGGGCTGCACACCTTTCTGGACCATCATGGTGTTGACAAGACGAAGTACAACGAAATGGTGACGGTTTTCTGGATACAGCAGATAGCTGAGAAGTTGAACGAGCTTGGTGGGGGAGTTTCTTTGGTCGAGAAGTGCAATCGTGTGGTTGAGACGTACGCGGCTCAGCCGGCGAGTTCACAGACGAGCAGTTCGAGTTGAAGTCGAGGGGTGGCTTGCGACGTCTTGATTGCCAGATCGACGGCGGCGGTGAGTTGAATGCCTCGAGCAATCCTGGCGGCGTCGCTGCGTTGTAGCGTTGAGATGTACGAGTCTCGCTTGAAAGGCGGCAGGGAGATGTTGCGAAAGACTTCTTCACGGCCGCCGCGAGCGAGTAGATGTTTACCGAGTGCGAGCCGGTGATAGTTTCCGGCGATCAGGCCGACGAGCATCACCGGTTCCGCTCCGTCTTCGAGGAGTCGATGAAGTGTTTCCAGGGCGCGTTTCCGATTGCCTGCGAGGAGATGATCGCCTAACTCAAAGTTTGATAATTCGCGTGAGCGTCCGATCAGTTCATCGACGAGTTCGAGTGTGATGCGTTTGGTGTCGGCGGCTGCGGAAGCGAGTTTGTCGAGTTCGTTCGCGAGAGTTTGGACGTCTGTGCCGACCAGTCTGATCAACTCGGTGAGCACCTGGTCGTCGACAGCGATCTGCAATTCCTTGAGACGAGTCTTGGCCCAGGCTTTTGCTTCTGCATCTTTCAGTGCGGGGAAATCAACTACGGTGCAGACGTCGAGCAGTACCTTGGTCGCTTTCTTACGTTTGTCGAGCTCGTCGGCAGTGAAGATCATCACCGTTGAGGGCGACGGGTTGTTGAGATACTGAATCAGGACGTCTTCGTCAGCTTCGCGAAGGCGGGAGAAGTCGCGGATGCGCACGACGCGCATGTCGGACATCATCGGTAATTGTTCCGCTGCTGCGATTGCGGACTGGACCGCGTCGGTCAGGAGACTGAAACCGGATTCGTTGAACTCACGAAGCAGTGTGCGGCTGAGTGCGGCGTCGGTGACGGTTTGGGCCGCCTGGCGTCGCAGGTAAACCTCCGGGCCGAGCAGGAGGTAGAGTGGTTTCAGACCTTCCCGCAACGAGCGCTCGAGGTCTGTTCGTGAGAGCGTCTTCATTTCTTTTCGATTTGGACTGCGTTGATAAGCGTCGAGACGATGCTTTCGGCGAAACTGCGTGACATGCGAAGGATGGCCGGGTCTTCCTCGTTGAAGAAGCTGCGCGGATCGCTGGCGAACTCGTACTCACCGCGAAAGACGAAGTTCTGATTGTCGTAGAGGACTTTGTTTTCGGTTTGATCGCGCACGGTGACCGCCGCTGAAATCGTGACCTCAAAAATCCTCGCGCGTCCCTTATCGTCGAGCAAAACGCCGGCGAAGTTAAAGCTCTTGATCACGCCTTCGATTACCGCATCAGCGCCCTCGCGCTCGCCCTGAACCTTTAGCCCCCGTCCACGATGCACGATCTCTCGCATCACCGCGTCGGTAAAGCGTGACTCGATCTTGTAGCGCAACGCCTGGCTCTCCATCTGGAAAGCAGGCACCGCGACGGTCTTGATTCGCGCTGGAAGCTGGTTCTTAGTGACCGGCTTGTAACACTCGGCAAAGCCAGTGACGAAGAAGAGCATCAGGATGAAGAGGGAAGTGCGTAGAACCGTTGTCATCGGGTGGAGATTCTCTCACATCGGACACGGATTTTCACGGATGGTAACGGATCGGTTCTGTAACGCGGATCGTTTGCACTGCTTCTTTCACATCATGCACACGCACGATGTGGGCGCCGCGCAGCACTGCGGCGGTGACGGTGGCCAAGGTGCCGTGAAGGCGTTCTTCCGCCGGTGCCGGCGTGCCGGAGGCGTCGGCGAGGATGCGGCCGATGAAGGATTTGCGGGAGGTGCCGATCAGTAGCGGGAGATCGGGAAACGCGGCGATCAGTTGATCGAGTTTCGCGATGAGTTCGAGGTTCTGTTCCTGCGTTTTGCCAAAGCCGATGCCGGGGTCGATGACGATTGATTCGCGCTTCACGCCGCGACGCTCAGCCATGTGCACACTCGCACGAAGACTGTTTGTCACCTCAGACATGATGTCCGCGACTGGCGGGAGACGATGCATCGTAGCCGGCGTACCTCGAGAGTGCATCAACACCAAGCCAGCGCCTACTTTCGCAGCCTCATCCGCAACGAAGTAATCAAATCTCAACGCCGAGATATCGTTAACAATGGCTGCACCCGCTTCAAGCGCGGCGCGTGCGACTTCTGACTTCGTTGTATCAACCGACAGCGGCGTCTCGAAGCGTTTGGCTAACGCTTCAATAACCGGTACTACTCTGTCGATCTCTTCCTCAGCAGAGACTGGTTCGCCGCCCGGGCGCGTGGACTCGCCTCCGACGTCGATGATGTCCGCGCCTTCGGCGATCATCTGTTCGGCGTGGGCCAACGCCTTATCCGGCTCGATGAATTGTCCGCCGTCACTAAAACTGTCAGGGGTAATATTAAGAATGCCCATGATCAGCGTCCGCTGACCAATGGGCATTCTTCGATCTCTTACTTGCCAGAAGTTCATTATCCACAGATTACACCGATTATAAATCTGTGTAATCTGTGGAAGGCTTTACGCTGGTTGCGGATTGCCGCCGGTTATCGGTGGCAGAATCGGCTTGAGCGGTTTAGCGGTCGGCTCCTTCAACTGCGGCCGATCCTCGTCGTTTCCGGAATCAACTGCCGGCGGATTCTCATCGAGCGGCAAGCCCGCGACAATCCGTCGTATCTCAACTCCATCCAACGACTCACGCTCCAGCAAGCACTCAGCCAGCCGAATCATCGTGTCGCGATTCTCTTCGATGATCGCCTTCGCTCTTTCAAACTGAGCCGTGACGATCTTCTTCACCTGCTCATCGATCTTGATCGCAGTGTCTTCAGAGAAATCACGATGCTGAGCAATCTCGCGTCCGAGGAAGATCTGCTCCTCCTTCTTACCGAACGTGAGAGGGCCCATGTCCGACATGCCATACTCGCAGACCATCGCTCGCGCGAGTTCGGTCGCGCGCTCGATGTCGTTCGACGCGCCAGTGGTAATGCTGCCGAGGAAAGTCTCTTCGGCGATGCGTCCACCCATCAAAATCGAGATCTGGCCCAACAGGTATTCCTGGCTGTAGTTGTGTCTATCGCCTTCAGGAAGCTGTTGCGTGACGCCGAGAGCCATACCGCGCGGAATGATGGTTACCTTGTGAACCGGGTCCGCATTCGGCACTTTCAGACCGACGAGCGTGTGACCCGCTTCGTGGTAAGCCGTGACGCGCTTCTCCTCGTTCGAGATCACCATGCTCTTGCGTTCTGCGCCCATCAGCACTTTGTCTTTCGCCAACTCGAAGTCGCCCATTGCGACGAGCTTCTTGTTGTAACGAGCGGCGTTCAGTGCAGCTTCGTTCACGAGGTTCGCGAGGTCCGCACCGGTGAATCCCGGCGTACCACGCGCGATTACGGAAATATCAACATCCTCACCCAGCGGGATCTTCCGTGTGTGAACTTTCAGGATGCCTTCGCGTCCACGAACGTCCGGTCTTGAAACCACGACGCGACGATCGAATCGTCCGGGTCTAAGTAACGCCGGATCGAGCACGTCCGGACGGTTTGTCGAAGCGATCAGGATCACACCGTCGTTCGACTCGAAGCCGTCCATCTCAACCAGCAACTGGTTTAAGGTCTGTTCGCGTTCGTCGTGTCCGCCACCAAGGCCTGCGCCACGATGACGTCCCACGGCGTCGATTTCATCGATGAAGATGATGCACGGCGCGTTCTTCTTGCCTTGCTCGAACAAGTCGCGCACGCGTGACGCGCCAACACCTACGAACATCTCGACGAAATCAGATCCGGAGATCGAGAAGAACGGAACGTTTGCTTCGCCGGCAATCGCGCGGGCGAGCAACGTCTTACCCGTTCCCGGTGGTCCCATCATCAGGACACCCTTCGGAATACGTCCGCCGAGCTTCTGGAACTTCTGCGGTTCCTTAAGAAACTCGATGATCTCCTGAAGTTCTTCCTTTGCCTCTTCAACACCAGCGACGTCTTTAAACGTGACACGCTTCTGCTGGTTGTTCAGTAACTTGGCCCGGGACTTCCCGAAGGAAAGGGCCTTGTTACCTCCTGACTGCATCTGCCGCAGCATGAATATCCAGATCGCGATTATGAAGACCAGGGGCGCCCATGTGATGAGCATGGGCCAGATAAAGCTACTACTTGATTCTTCTTCGACTTTTGGTACTCGCGGTTTGTCGTTGACGATTTCGCGGGCGGCCGTCATCAACTGAGCCTTTGAGGTCTCGTTTTGTAACGAGGTTCGGTACTCCTGATTGTTAATATCAAACGCAACGGTCTCACCCTGTTTCACCGTTAATGACTTTAGCGTGCCGCTCCGGATCATTTGATCCATAGTGGTCAGGTCCACAGTCTTGTAATTACTGCCGCGCGGATTAACAAGCTTATAAAGCAATAGTGCTCCCGCGATGATCAGGAGCCAAAAAACGATCTGTCTTGCCGTAGAACTCAAATTCATTAACGCCTCCGACCCCCGATAATACCTTATCAGGGCGTCAATTGTCGCTGCCCAGCCTCGCGCCGCTAGCCCGAGGCAAGTCAAATAAATAACCTAGCTTTGATGCACACCAGCAAGTAAGGTTCCCTACTTGCCCAAAGCCGCTTCAAAAACCGTCCTCGCAGTGCGGTGGCAACCACTAACTCCTAAGGGACTATAAAGTTTGACCGCTGCTTTTTCAATCGTTTTCCAACTCAAACTCCAGCCGGTTCCGGCGGCGCCTGACACGACCCCCACGCGGTAGTTCTACAACACGCCCGCCCGCGTCTCCTTCCAAAAGCTTCTCAACGGCCAAAAGATGAACCATTTCCAGCCGGCGCGTGCTCCCTCGAACCTCCTCCAACCACCGCCGTAAAGCCCTTCGGCGCAGTGCGGGCGGCGCGTTTGCCAGCAGCTTTACGTCCAGCGCCGCCGTTTTGGTTTCATCTTCTTGGTTAGACACCGACGCGCGCCTTAATAGTGCATCTGAATTATCAAAAAGCACCGCGCCGTCTTCGCGTAGCTGGGTCGCAGTACGAGAAATCGCCTCAACGATCCGGTTATTGAACGATTGCATCAGCGGCAGGAGCTGTTTTCGTACCTTGACCCTCGCGAACCGTTGATCATCGTTCATTTCGTCAGAGAGAAACTCCGTTTTTCGATAGCGGCAGTAGTCCTCAGTCTCGACTCGGCGTGCCCATAGGATTGGCCGAGCGAGCTTGATCGAGCTGTTTTTCGCGAGTGGGCGCAGCACCTCCATGCCGCCGAGACCGGAACCGCCGCTGCCGCGCATCAACCGCAGGAGCACTGTCTCAGCCTGGTCGTCCATCGTGTGTGCTGTCAGAACGTATTTGGCCGAGACTTTTTTCGCGGTTCGTTCGAGGAAGGCATAGCGAGCTTCCCGCGCGGCTTGCTCGAGGTTGTTACTGTCGGCGCGTGCGTTTTCGGCGACTTTACTGCGCCCGATCACGGCGCGATAACCGAGCTTTTGCGCCAGCTCCGAGACCCATTTCGCGTCTTTTGCGCTTGATTTGCGAAGCTTGTGATCGAGATGTGCGACGCAGATTTCGTTCGAGAGTTTGCCGTGGCGTTTGAGCTCGTCGAGGGCGAGCAGGAGCGCCGTTGAATCGGCGCCGCCGGAAACCGCGACGATGAGCGTCTCGCCGGAGAGCGGAAGCTTCAGCCTGCGCCATTCGACAAGCAGCAGCCGCGAAAATTGGTTAAGCCTGGGCATTTTGAAATCAGTATAGGTCCTATAGGTCAGATAAGTCCCATAGGACCTATTCCCACTACTCCCGCAACGAACGCGCCACAATTTATTGAAACAATCGCATCGTTTGTCGTTTAGAAAATGCAGACGCTCTAACAAAGTCCCGACGTTGTCGAACATGGGGGAATCGATGAGGATCGAAAAGCAAATACGGTTTAATGAATGGCTGCTTGGATCAACAATCTTGTGCCAGTCGTGCGGCTGTCTGTGGCTCGTGCCCGCAGCCGAAAAGCAGGATAGTTACGTCTGTCGCCAATGTGGGAGCCGCGTGACCTCTAAACCAAAACCGATATCCCCCGAATCGTCTGGCAAACGATCGAATAATTAAGGCAGTTCTCGCGCAAAGGCGCCAAGA
>JBIOVO010000116.1:0-15409 GCA_044867735.1 Pyrinomonadaceae bacterium
TGGATGAAGTGCGGCTCTCGAATGTAGAGCGGAGCGACAACTGGGTTACCACGGAATACAACAACCAGAGTTCGCCCTCGACGTTCTACACGGTTTCATCCGCCACCAGTTTGGTCGCTCCGTCTCAGGTTCGATGGCTGGTCGCCGATCACCTCGGCACGCCGCGTATGATCCTGGACCAGACGGGCACCCTCGCAAACGTGAAGCGTCACGACTATCTCCCGTTTGGCGAAGAACTGTTCGCTCCCGCGGGCGGCCGCACGACCGCGATCGGCTACGCGAGCGGCGATGGCATCCGGCAGCAGTTCACCGCAAAGGAACGAGATAATGAGACGGGACTCGACTATTTCCTGGCGCGGTACTATTCAAACGTGCAGGGAAGGTTCACTAGCTTTGACCCTGAAGGTGCAGGGGCGAATCCGGGCGACGCTCAAAGCTGGAATGGATATGCCTACGCACGCAACAACCCGTTGCTCTACAGCGATCCGGAGGGGCGAGAGTATACGGTCTGCGATCCTAATGGAGAGAACTGTGTTACCTACAGTGATCGAGAGTTTGAGAAATTGAAAAAGAATGGTCCGGCGGATGGCTACACCTTCAAGAAGGGAAACATCTACTATAACGGGGAGCTTACCGCGACTTATTCAAATGACTGTCTGTACTGCGAGCAGCTAGTGAATGAAATGGGCCGCCGATCCTCAGCCATTGAGCAGGGAGTGGCTGTTTTCGGTGTTGCCAGCATAGCTGGCGGTGCAACCGGAGGCGTCGGTTATTTTCTTGTCACACCTTACTTGGCACCAACAATCACAACGCTTGGAGTTTCAACAGTGCCCGGCGTAGCTGTAAGTGAAGCAAGCTTGGCTAGTTTTTCTATGGCACAATTGAACGGAATTATACGGGGAACTCAGCACGATCTCCTGAGTCAATGGTTCGGACAAGGCGTTCAAGGTATTCAAAAAGCGATCACAAGTGGCGAAGTTCCCGCTGGAATAACAAAGCAGACCCTCATGGTGGCTAGGGAAATCGCACGACGAGCTGTGAATACACCGAAAGATAAGGGTGGAGTTCAAGCTCTTCGACTCGAGCTTATTGAAAGGTTGCTAGCAAAGATGAACTGACTCACGATGCGGCACTACGGTAGGAGCGACTGAGCAAAGAATACGAGTTGGTGGGATACTGAATTACGAAGCTCATGTGTTGGGAGACTTTGAGCTAAATGGAATTTTCGAGTGTCGGTGAAGCCCTAAGAACACATTGGGCATTGCTAAAGGTCGAGATGAATGCCGGACTCCCCGAATCGGCCATTAGGGAGTTTGAAGCCAACTACGGAGTCGTGTTGCCCGCAGACATGCGAGATTACTTTTTGTGCGTGAATGGTATGCCACGAGATGCAGTTGATACCGAGATGATTAGATTCTGGATGCTTGAAGAAGTAAAGCCGCTTCCTCAGGGCGCTCCTGCTTTTGCTAATTCCGACTACATAAAGAGTCCGGAGTCGCTCTTCCTATTTGCTGATTACAGCATTTGGGCGCACGCATACGCGATACGTCTAACAAAATTGAACCAAGAAAGAAACGCGGTGTTTATCATTGGCCCTGAGTCACCGCATTTACTGTGCAACTCGTTCAGTGAGTTCGTAGATCGTTACCTGACGAATAAAGATCTTCTTTTCAGTTGAAATCAAGAGGTAGATTGTTGGAATAATCAGCCAACGTTGACCTGGTAACACAGAAGTTCAGTAGACCGGTACTCTCAACGATCAACTCAGCGCTGGCTATGTCTTGTCTGGCAAGTTGAGTACGTTTAACTTATCCATCGGGTCACACAATCACAAACAGATTCGATTGAAACTGGCTGTTTGCTGTCGACTCCGCGACGAGCCAAACGCGGCGTTTGTCTTTGGCGACGCTCGCACGCTGAAGGATCTCCACGACAGTTACGCTACGAAGTCGCTGGAATTCTAGCCACCATAAAAGCACATAAATCACAAATTAAAGCCAAATTCATTTGCGCCTTTTGTGCTTTATCGTGGCGAAACATTTTTGCGGCTAACCCAACTTTACGTAACGATCGAACCAGTTTAGTGTCCGTTCCAGCGCATCGAGGCGGTGCTTAGGCTCGCGCAAGCCATGGCCTTCGCGCGGATACCGGACCAGGACTGTCTCGACGCCACGGCGCTTGAGCGCCATGTACATCTCTTCCGCTTGCGTGATGTGGACGTCGTTGTCGTTCTCTCCGTGAAGGAAGAGTGTGGGTGTTTGCACTTGTCTCACGTAACGTATCGGCGACCACTGCCAGAGCAGATCTAAGTTGTCCCAGGGAAAGCCGCCGAACTCTGCGTGAATAAGATCCTGGTAAAGTGACGTCGAATAAAAACTAATCAAGTTACTCAGGCTGGCGACCGTTACTGCACCTCTGAACCTTGGCGTTTGCGTGATGATCCAGTTGGTCATGAAGCCGCCATAGCTGCCTCCGGTAACTCCCAAACGCGCACCGTCAATCCACGAATTCTTCTTCAACACTTCATCGACGCCCGCCATCAGATCTCTGTAGTCACCACCGCCCCACTCGTTGATGGTCCCATCGGAAAACTTCTGCCCGTAACCACTCGAACCGCGTGGATTCAGATAGAGCACGCCATAACCACGCGCCACGTAAACCTGAAAGGTTGGATTAAACGACCAGCCGTACATTCCATGTGGGCCGCCATGAATGCTCAGAATCAAAGGACACTTGGCGTCGCTGCTACACGCCGGCGGCCGCATTATCCAACCTTGTATCTGCGTGCCGTCGAAACTCGCAAAGTTGACCTCCTCAGGCAACACGAGTCTGAGAGACCTGACTACTGAATCGTTATGCCCACTCAAACGTCGCAACGGCACCAGGCTACTCAGACCAACAAACACCTCACCCGGACGCAACGCATTTCCCATCGTAACGGCGATCGGGTAAGCGACTTCAGTCGCGTTGCCCCGACCTACTGTTTGCGATCTGTTACTAAAACTAAAGCTGGTGATCTGAAACGGTTGTGCGAGTGAAAGTGGTGAATTCGACTCGGTGCGCTGTTTCAATTCCTGGGTCTCAAAGGCGCCTGCCACCTGTCCATCGAGGGTGAATAGTGAAAAGCGACTTACACGGCCGCCATCGACGTTCGTCTTGAAAAGCGTGCTGTAACCTCGATCGCCGGCGATGTAAACGATCGAACGTCCATCGGGCGACCAGCGTGGATCGCGAACTCGGCGATCCTGTTCACCGGCGAGTTCTCTTCCCCCACCACCCGTGGCGGCAACGACCCAGAGATGCGCATCTTCAGCAACGCTGTCGATGGTTGTGATCTCGCGTCGGGTCGCCGTGTAAGCGATCAATTTTCCGTCGGGCGACCAGACCGGATCATATTCGCAACCCTTGGTGTCGGTGATCTGTCGTATCTGTCCGCTGAGATCGACGGCGAAGATGTCGGAGTTGTTATTCGCGTCTGGATCGGGTTCGCGGTTCGAAAGAAACAGAATCTCATCGCCGCGTGGACTGAACGCGACGGCATGATCGTAGAACAGGCCCGATGTGAGTTGCTGTGGTGCAGGTCGTTCGACCTCGGTGACCCAAACGTGCGTGCGTCGATTGTCGGAGAATGAAGTGCGAGATTTGTACTGGATGCGATCGATGACGCGTGGATCGTCGGTGCGACGTGAGGCTGCAGGATTCTCAGGCGCCTCGGGCCTCGCGGAGATGTAAGCGATGCGGCGCGAGTCAGGGGACCAGGAGAAGGGGTCGCCGGCGTAAGTGATAAAGAAGTTTGTGGACGTGATGGTTATCAGAAAGCGTGGTTCGGGTTTGTCGAGCTTGACGACCCAGAGTCCGTCTTGTTCCTCGTGACGCGCGAGAAACGCGATGGAGTTGCTGTCAGAGGACCAGCGCGGGGTTGACGCGTTCCAACCCTGTGGCAAGAGCAACCGCGGAGCCGAGCGTATCTCGGGCCACTCGACGTACGGGACGGGGCGGCGTGTCGGGGTCGGGGTTGGGAACGGGTACGACTCAAGCGCCACGCGCGCGAGCCAGAGAGTGTTTGTTTGCTGGTCGCCATCGACGGCGGAGACGGAGTACACGACCCACTGGCCGTTCGGGGAGATTTGGGCGTCGGTGACGGTGGAGAGGCGGAGGATGTCGGGTGGGCGGATCTGTTGGCGTTGCTGCGCGCCGCAGGAGATCGTTAGCGCGAGAAGCAAAAAAAGGTTTTGCACGCAAAGGCGCAAAGGCGCAAAGGAAGACCCCCGGCAGCCGAAGGTCAGAACTTTGCGCCTTTGCGCCTTTGCGTGCAAAAACCTGCTCGAGCTACTCGGGCAACCGATTGACCACCCTTTGTATTCCATTTTTGATCAACTCCACATTGAAATTAATGAGCAATCCAAGTCGCAGATCCATTAGGCGCAAGTATGTGAGCAACTGCTTTTGATGAACAGGCGCCAGCGCTTCGACTGATTTGATCTCGACGACTACTTTGCCGTCAATGACTAGATCTACACGAAAACCGAGCTGGAGTCTGACGGTCTCATAATAGACAGGCAGCGCCGCCTGTTCAGTTACTCGTAATCCTCGCTTCTGTAGCTCGTAAGTGAGTGTGGCCTGGTAGACGGATTCCAACAAACCCGGGTCCAAGCGTTTTGTGAATTTTTAATGCGGCGTCGACAACGATCGAAGCAATCTCGTTCTCAGTCATGTGAGGTCTCCTTGTGAGGTAAGTGATGACTGATCCTACCTCACGGCGAAGCTTGTGGCGAAGCAGCCGGTGTCGCTTTCGGATCCTCTACCTTGAAACTACTCCGCACCAGATCCCACGCGGGTGCGAGTTGCTTCGTCTGCTGGTCAGGCCCGAAGATCGTCAGCACCGCCACTCGTCTCCCCACCAGTGCCCAGTAGATCCTCGCCGCCCCAGCCTCGCCACCCAACGAAGCCTTGATCGCCACTCCATCCGCTTTCACGCCACCCACCTCAGTCGCATCCGGCGACTGCTCCGGCTTCGCTCCCATCTGCACAAACTGTTTCGTCGTCGCCGCTACGTAAGGATCGATGAAAGCCTTCTTCGCGTCCGGCAACTTCTCCGGCGAGATGCGCCCTTTGTGCACAAACATCCGAATCTGCACGTCGCTGTTCGCCTTCGTCAACGTGAACTGGTGCGCATCGCCGTTGCTGTCGTCACTCACCATCCAGCCATCCGGATAATCGAACGACAAGTCGTCCTTCGTGAAATGCTTAGGAGTTTGTCCACTGGCAAGGATGCAACAAACAAACACGATCGTCGCGAGTGTAAGAGTGGCAATTCGAGTCATGTTTCCTCCACGGAATTATCTGAGTAACTGCAACTGTTCGTTCAACAACTCCCAGACTTGCCGCACGTGTGTTTCAGTCGTGCGAATGTTTCCGATCGACAGCCGCAAGGTGAGCTTGTCGTGCAAGCGTGTGTGCGAGAGCAGCGCGCGGCCACTCGCATTAACACCGTGCATGATCGCTTCGTTCAGCGTATCGAGATCCCTGCCTTGCGGGCACGCACGAAAGCAGACGAGCCCCAATGGCGCCGGCGCGAGCATTTCCCAATCAGGCGATTCTTCAACCCAGGATGCAAACAGTTGGGCCAACCGACAGTGTTCGCGAATGCGCGCCGCCAAACCTTCGTGTCCGAAGTAACGCATCACCATCCACAACTTCAGTGCACGAAAGCGCCGGCCTAACTGAATGCCGTAATCGGAACCGCTGCGCACTTTTTCCTGCTCGGGCGTGCGCAGGTATTCCGGCACGAGCGAGAACGCGCGCTTCAGCAGATCCATGTGACGGCAGTAGAGCACAGAGAGATCGAATGGTGTGAACAGCCACTTGTGTGGATTGGTGACGACTGAATCCGCACGTTCGCAGCCGTCAAGGATGTGTCTGAACTCGGGCACGATCGCCGCCGAACCCGCATAGGCAGCATCGACGTGCAGCCACATCGCGTGTTCCTCGCCAATCGGAATGATCTCACGGATCGGATCGATGCTCGACGTCGAGGTAGTTCCAACCGTCGCAACGATACAAAACGGAAGATAGCCGTTGCGCTTGTCTTCATTGATCGCTTCGGCAAGCGCGCGGGCGTCCATGCGAAACTCTTTGTCGGTCGGAATCTTACGCAGGCCACGTTGGCCCAGGCCGAGCGTGATCACGGCTTTCTCGATAGACGAGTGAGACTGTTCTGAAGTGTAAACACGCAACAACGGCAGATCGGGACGCCCGCTCATTCCCTCTTCGCGAATGCGCTGCTCGACACCTTCGCGCGCCGCTGCGATAGCGTGCATGCTGGAGACCGACGCCGTGTCGTAGATGATCCCGACCATGCCCCTGTCGAGTCCCATCATCTGACGAAGCCAATCGAGCGTGACGTCTTCGAGTTCTGTTGAAGCGGGCGAAGTGCGCCACAGCATCGCCTTATTATCGAAAGCGGCGCTCAACATTTCACCGAAGATGCCGGGAGCCGAGGTTGAAGTGGCGAAGTAGGCGAAGAATGATGGATGACTCCAATGCGTCAGTGCCGGGACGATCAGCCGATCCAGATCTTCGATGATCTTTTCCATCGGTTCGCCATGTGCTGGCGGCGTTGCGGGTAGCTGTGCTTTCAGATCCCCAGGTTCGATTGCGGCCAAAACGGGACGTTCTTCGATGTGCTGAAAATAGTCGGCGATCCAGTCGATTAGTTCGTGGCCGATGCGACGAAAGTCTTCCCGATTCATGTCGCCGAGATCCGGCGCGACGTGGGGCCTGGGGGCTTGGGGCTTATTCACGGCGCACATCTTACAGGCTCTGCCGCGAAAGTTTGAAGAACCACGCCACCAAAAAGCACAGAAAGCGCAAATTGTTTTCCTAATTCATTTGCACCTTTTGTGCCTTCTTGTGGCTGATAACCGCGGCTACACTCGACACATGCGTCGAAATCGCTATAATTCGCAGATTGACCAGAGATCCGCTCGTCAAATCCAATCGCCGTTTGTGAGGACCAAATGAAACGCACGATACTCGCGCTTTTGTTGATTACCACTCTATCCATCAGTTTTGCTTGTGAGCGCCGCGGAGGTGGAACAAGTGTATCTGGCACTGGAACAATTCTGATTGGATACTACGGCGACCTCTCTGGCCGTACTTCGAGTTTTGGTCAATCGACCAAAAACGGAGTCGAAATGGCCGCAGACGAAATCAACAAAGCCGGTGGTATTGACGGCAGACAGGTACAGATCATCACTGAAGATGATCAAGGCGAGCCAAACAAGGCTGCGACCGTCGTTACCAAGCTGATCAACCAGGACAAAGTGCAGGCGCTGCTCGGTGAAGTAGCTTCATCAAACAGCCTGGCGGCTGCGCCGAAAGCGCAGGAAGCTAAAGTGCCGATGATCTCGCCGTCGTCGACTAACCCGGCGGTGACACAAGTTGGCGATTACATCTTTCGCGTGTGCTTCATCGACCCGTTTCAGGGCGAGGTGATGGCGAAGTTTGCCGCGAATAATTTGAAGGCTAAGCGAGCGGCCATTCTTTATGACTTCAATGCTGACTATTCGCGCGGCTTGTATCAGTTCTTCAAACGCAGCTTTACTCAACTCGGTGGCCAAATAGTTTCTGAACAGTCCTACACGCAAGGCGATCGCGATTTCAGCGGACAGTTAACCCAGATTCGTGCGGCGACTCCCGACGTGATTTACGTTCCGGGATACTACGGCGAAGTCGGTGTGATTGCGAACCAGACCAAGCAACTGGGAATCAAGGCGCCGCTTCTCGGTGGTGACGGTTGGGACGCACCGCAACTCTGGGAGTTAGGTGGAGCTGCTTTGAATGGCGATTATATTTCGAATCACTATTCAGTAGATGATCCGTCTCCGGCGATTCAAAAGTTTGTCGCCGCCTACAAAGCACGCTACAACATCCTGCCCGATGCCCTTGCCGCACTTGGCTACGACTCGATGAAGGTGCTGGCCGATGCGATCAAGAGAGCCGGCGGAACTGAAAGCGCGAAGCTGCGCGACGCGATCGCTAAAACCGACAAATTCCCAGGCGTGACAGGATTGATCACGATCGACGGTGATCGGAATGCAGTGAAACCCGCGGTGGTTCTAAAACTCCAGGATTTGAAATTTGTCTACGAGACCACGATCTATCCGGAAGGCTTAACACCGCCCGCGACCAGTGCGGCGCCCGCCTCGAATCCCGCAGCGCCGGCGGGCTATACGGGTTCGCCAGCGCCGGCAACGGCGGGTTCATCACCGGCCAAATAGGCGCACAACCTCTCTATGGATACCTTTGTTCAGCAACTGATCAATGGGCTAAATATCGGCGCCATCTATGCCTTGATTGCTCTTGGCTACACGATGGTGTACGGCATTCTGAGGCTGATCAACTTCGCACATGGCGACGTGTACATGGTGGGCGCTTTCGCCGGTTATTACATAGCGTTTGCGCTCGGTCTTAGTTCGAGTCCATCTTTCCTGGGGCTAACAGTCGTCCTGGTGGGATCGATGATGATCGCCGCGATAGTTGGAATGGCGATCGAGCGATTTGCGTACCGGCCGGTGCGAAAGTATTCGCGCATGACGACCCTGATCATGGCGATCGGCGTGTCGCTATTGATTGAGAATCTTTTCGTCGCGCAAATTGGCGCCGCGCCGCGCGCGTTTCCTGATTTTCTTGGTTCACAAAGTCAGCCGCCGTACCACTTGTTTGGCAACGCCGCGATCTCGAAAGCGCAGATAGTGATCTTTTTAGTTTCCATTGCGTTGATGCTTCTTTTGCAGTGGATCGTTTTCAAGACGAAAGTCGGCACCGCAATGAGGGCGGTTTCATTCAATCTAAACTCGGCAAAGTTAATGGGCATCAATACTGATGCGATCATTAGTTTGACGTTTGCAATCGGCTCGAGTCTCGCGGCCGCCGGTGGCGTTCTGACCGCGCAATACAATCCAAACATCGATCCGTTGATGGGTATTTTAACCGGACTGAAGGCCTTCGTGGCCGCGGTTCTTGGAGGTATCGGAAACATACCCGGCGCCGTGCTGGGAGGGTTACTGATCGGCGCGGCTGAAACACTCGTGGTCGGATACGGACATCACGTCGGTATCGCTTCAACGTATCGCGATGCCGTGGCCTTTGCGATCCTGATTCTGGTTCTTTTGCTTCGTCCGTCGGGTTTACTCGGTTCCACCGTACAGGAGAAAGTCTGACCTTCCCTGCGTTGGATAAAAATTCCGTTAAATGCCAACCCTAGTCAAACGCCTCTTAGGTCTAGTAGCCGCAGTCGTTCTGCTCATCACCATGAACGCGCTCATGGGCAGAGAAGGTCTCTTTGGTTTTGGGCTTCCGTACTACTACGCAGAGATCATCAACCTCACCGGCATCAGCATCATCCTTGCCGTTTCCTTAAACCTGATCACCGGATTCACGGGACAGTTTTCTATCGGCCATGCGGGTTTCATGGCGGTCGGCGCCTACTCGTCGGTCTTCATGACGGTTTATTACTCCGAGGGCGCTGAACAACTGCTGACTGGAATTGTCGGTCCCGCGCTCGCGCAGGCAATCGTATTTCTCGGCGTCATCATTTTTGGCGCTCTGATTGCGGCCCTTGCTGGTCTGGTGGTGGGAATTCCCAGCCTGAGACTGCGCGGCGATTACCTCGCCATTGTGACCCTTGGTTTCGCTGAGATCATTCGGATCATCATTCTCAACATCGACGCCGTTGGTGGCGCAACCGGCTTCCGTGGCCGTGTCCCACCCTGGGATGGCCGGCTAATTATTCCCGGTTACGCAAACTTCATCTGGATTGGTGGGTTTGCGATTATCACGATTGTCGTTGTTTACAACATAGTCCACTCGGACATCGGTCGTGCACTGGTCTCGATTCGCGAAGACGAACTTGCTTCGGAAGCGATGGGCATCAACACGACGCGTTACAAGGTGATCGCATTCGTCATTAGCTCCGCGTTTGCCGGTATTGCGGGCGCGCTCTTCGGACACTTCCGTCAGTTCCTGCACACCAACGATTTTCAGTTCATCCGGTCGATCGAGATCATCATCATGATCGTGCTGGGTGGTATGGGATCGATAACGGGGTCGATATTGGGCGCCGTTGTGATCACAATTCTGCCCGAACTACTGCGCAAACTGCCCGGAGATCTCTATAGCTATCGCCTGGTGATCTATTCGGCCCTACTGATCGCGATCATGCTGACGCGGCCGCAGGGTGTGATGGGCGCGAAAGAGTTTGGTATACCGTGGTTGAAGCGACCGCAGCGCCGTCCTGAGGGAGATAAGCCCGTCGGAGAGAAGGGTGTTCCGATTGCGCAGCAGAACGCGTCGCCGGCGTTGGAGCGGCCGGAGAGAGAGTAGAACAAGAGGGAAAGAAACATGCCGGAAGAGAAAGCCACGACAGTAACAAACGGTGATCATCCCTTGCGGACGTCCAGGTGCACGATCCGTTTTGGCGGTCTGGTTGCTGTCAACGAGTTGGACATGAACGTCCGCGAGGGCGAGATCTACGGCCTGATCGGTCCAAACGGCGCCGGCAAGACAACGATCTTCAATCTTCTTACCGGTGTTTACGAACCAACTTCCGGCGAACTCTACTTCCAGGGTCAACGGATCGACGGTCTTAAGCCTTACGAGATCTCGCGGCGGGGCGTGTCGCGCACCTTTCAGAACATCCGGCTGTTTCCGAGCATGTCGGTGCTGGAAAACGTCATGACCGCGTGTCACCGGCACGCAAAACAGAACCTGCTCGACGCAGTGTTGCGACTCCCGCGGTTCGAACGAGACGAACGCGAGCATCGAGAGTTTGCGATGGAGTTGCTCGAAATCTTTGGTCTCGCTCGATTCAAGGATGAAGGCGGGACGAGCTTGCCGTACGGCAGTCAACGACGGCTCGAGATCGTTCGTGCGCTGGCGACACGACCGAAACTACTGTTGCTGGACGAACCCGCCGCCGGTATGAATCCGTCCGAGCAGGAAGATCTGATGAACCTGATCAAACAGATCCGCGATCGCTTCGGACTGACGATCCTGCTGGTCGAACACAACATGAAAGTCGTCATGGGTGTTTGCGAGAGAATCCAGGTGGTTGACTACGGCAAATCGATCGCGCTCGGACTGCCCGAAGAGATCAAGAACGATCCGAAGGTGATCGAAGCGTATTTAGGAGATTGATAGGTCCTATCTGACCTATAGGTCCAATACGACCTATTGTTTTTATGCTCACTCTAGAAAACGTCTCCGTAAACTACGGCGCGATCGAAGCGCTGACCGGCATCTCGATGCACGTCGAGAAAGGTGAAGTCGTCACGCTCATCGGCGCCAACGGAGCAGGCAAAACAACGACGCTGCGAACCATCACCGGCTTACTCCAGCCGCGACTCGGCCGCGTGATTTTCGAGGAAGAAGACATCAGCGGTAAACCAACGCATAAACTGGTCGCACGTGGAATTTCAATGTCGCCCGAAGGTCGCGGTGTATTCGCGAATCTTACGGTGCGCGAGAATCTGCAATTGGGCGCTTATCTCAGCACGAACAAAGCGCAGATCAGCGGCGACATGGAACGCGCCTTTAAAATGTTTCCCCGTTTGCGAGAACGTGAATCACAAAAAGCCGGTACGCTTTCCGGCGGCGAGCAACAGATGCTGGCGATGGGACGTGCGCTGATGTCGAATCCGCGCTTGCTTCTCCTGGACGAACCGTCGCTTGGTCTGGCGCCGCTCGTGGTCCACACGATCTTCGAAGCGATTGATGAGATTAAGAGCAAGGGGACTACAATTCTGCTGGTCGAACAGAACGCACACGCAGCCCTGGGTCACTCCGACCGCGCGTACGTGCTGGAGACCGGAAGAATAGTGATGGAAGGTCCATCAAAAGACCTGGCCAATGATCCCAGGATTAAAGAAGCCTATCTCGGGGAGTAGTTCTCCGGCTACTTCCCACCTGCGAAAAGCAATCCTACCGGCCGCCATCGTCCTGATGGCCCTTGCGTTTTCCTGTACGCGCCAGTCGAACGTTAACGAATCAGTCGATCGCAGCATGATCAAGATCGGTTATTTCGGCGATCTTACTGGTCCGACGTTCAACTTCGGCAAGTCGGCTTACAACGGCGTGCTGATGGCCGCGTACGAGATCAACGAGGCCGGCGGCATCAATTCACGCCGGATCGACGTCGTCATCGAAGACGATAAAGGAAGCCCGGAGGAGGCAGCGCGACTCACTGCCAAGCTGATCGATCAGGACAGAGTGGTTGCGATCATCGCCGGCGGAACGTCCGGCAACAGTCGTGCGGCCGCACCGAAAGCGCAGTCGTCACGCATACCTTTCATCTCGCCGTCGTCTACCGATCCTGCTGTTACACAGGTCGGCGACTACATTTTTCGCGCCTGCTTCGTCGATTCGTTTCAGGGTGAAGTGATGGCGAGTTTCGCCGCCAACACACTGAAGGCACGAAAAGCCGCCGTGCTGTTCGACTTCAACTCGCCATACGGACGCGGTCTGACTAGCTTCTTCGCGCAGAGCTTCGCGAAGTTTGGTGGACAAATCGTCAGTGAGCAGTCGTATACGCAGGGCGACGCCGATTTCAAAGGACAGTTGAGTTCGATTCGCTCGGCGGAGCCTGACGTGATCTACATTCCCGGTTACTACGGCGACGTGGCGATCATCGCGAAACAAGCGCGCATGATCGGATTGACGCAGCCGTTGCTCGGCGCCGATGGCTGGGACGCGCCGGAGCTCTGGCAACTGGGCGGCGACGCTTTGAACGGATCGTTCATTTCCACTCACTACTCGATCGACGATCCTTCACCCGCGATCCAGAAGTTTGTCGAAAGCTACAAACAGCGTTACTCGAACCTCTTGCCTGACGCGCACGCGGCGCTCGCCTACGATGCCGCGAGAATCCTTTTCGACGCGATCACACGGGCGGGAACGACGGAGAGTGGCAAACTCCGTGAGGCGCTGGCGCAGACGAAGAACTTTCCGGGCGTGACCGGAGTGATCAGCGTTGATGCGGAACGGAACGCGGTGAAGCCCGCAGTCGTGCTGAAGCTACTCGATCTTCAGTTTATCTACCAGGAAACGATCCAGCCGCAATCTATGGCTTCCCCGTCGCATACGGCTTCTCCGGGTTCAACTGCGAAGAAGAGCTAGGTCCCTTTTTCATTGCAAAGGTGAAGTCCGATCTTCTGGTCTCTCCCGCGCCCACCGTTAACTCTACTTGTTGCTCGCCGAGTCGCTCGTGCCAGGCTACCAACGTATAGGTTCCCGGAGGTAGACCACCGATTTCGTAGTTGCCAAATTGATCGCTGATGCTGAAAAACGGATGATCCATCACCGCAACAAACGCGCGCTCCCATGGGTGCTGGTTACACTTGAAAGGTATAAGCACTTCGGCGCGAGCAAACTTTCTTAGAAACGGCGGCGCAGACGGGGGCTGCGTTTGATTCCATTCCGGATTGAGCCTGGGAGTCGGGTGAGTGTTGTGATGTGTGGCATCGGCGTTAACTATCGACAGCGGCTGGCCGACTCTAAGAGCCAGCAGATGCGGCACGTACCGGCAGTTCTTACGCTGCAAGACGACTTCTGAAGTAGGTACCTCAAAACGATGGGCTTGCAGTTGATCGTTGGCCTTCACGTAGACAAATACATTCAGGAGCGCCCCTTGATTCGTTTGCAGATCTTCAGTCTCGGCCTTCGGATCAAGCTCCTCACAAACTGGATCGGCACTCATGTCGAGCTTCCGCGCTTTGGGAGAAGTGCCATTGAAAGTAATTGAACCAATCAGCCGCGCCTCTCTCCCGTGTGGTCGATAGAGTGGCTTCTCGGGTTCTGCGAGGTCTTGAGAAGCCGATTGCGAAGTTACCAAAAAAGAGATCGAGATGAGGAAAGTCAAAAGTGGGATTCGGTATCGCATAAGTCTCCTTGGGGTGTGTGAAGCTCCATTAGCTATGCCAACGACTGGCGGGCGCGTGCCAGTGATGCATCGATCAACTCGGAAGATGTGCCGCCCGTTTGAGATTTGGATTTTAACGTAGCCTCGAGGGACAACGCCATGTGGACATCCTCAGTGAACAGAGTAGAGAAGCCGCGAAACTCCGAAAGCGGTAATTGTTCGAGCTCTTTCCCTAACTCGATCGCACGCCGCACAAGCTTTCCCACCACTTCATGAGCGTCGCGGAAGGGCATACCTTTTCGCACCAGGTAATCGGCGAGGTCCGTCGCGTTCATGTACCCGCCGGACGCGGCTGTGAGAGCACGGCTGTGATTAACTGAGATATTTCTCATCACCGTTGCGGATACTTCCAGACATGACATCACGGTATCGAAAGCATCGAACACGCTTTCCTTGTCTTCCTGCATGTCCTTGTTGTAGGCGAGTGGGAGACCTTTCAATGTCGTGAGCAGACCGAGCAGATCGCCAAAGACTCGGCCAGCCTTTCCGCGGATCAGTTCCATCGAATCCGGGTTCTTTTTCTGTGGCATCAAACTCGAACCGGTCGCAATCGCATCGCCGAGTTCGAAGAACCCGAATTCACTCGTCGCATACAGGATCGTATCTTCCGCGAGACGCGATAGATGAACCATGATCAACGAACAGGCGTTGAGAAACTCGACGCAGAAATCCCGATCGCTGACCGCGTCGACACTGTTGCGCGACACGCTCTCGAAACCAAGTGAGGCCGCCAGGGTTTGACGATTGATCGCAAACGAAGTGCCGGCGAGTGCCGCCGATCCGAGCGGCAGGACGTTTACTCGCCTGCGAACTTCAACGAGGCGCTCGCGATCCCGTGACAGCATTTCGAAATACGCGAGGCTCCAGTGGGCCAGCAAGATGGGTTGCGCGCGTTGCAGGTGTGTGTATCCGGGAATGACGACGTCGCGATTCGCTTCGGCAAAGTCGAGCAAAGATGTTTGCGTGCTCTTTACCTGATCGACGAGATCATCAATTGCCTGGCGCATCCAGAGACGAAAGTCGGTCGCGACTTGATCGTTACGACTGCGCCCGGTGTGCAGCCGCCGGCCTAAGTCGCCAGTCAGTTCCGTCAGACGCGATTCGACAAACGAGTGCACGTCTTCTGATTCCGCGTCGTTGAAGTAGTTTGGATCTTTTCGGCCGCTTTCGAGGATCGCGTTGAGTGATTCGCGAAGCTTGTTTCCGTCTTCGCTGGTTAGGACTCCTGCCACCTCCAACGCTTGCGCATAAGCGATGCTCGCGATCACGTCTGCTTCGAACAGTCTGCGATCGAAGCCGAACGATCTATTGAACTCGGCAAACCGCGGATCAAGCTTCCCCTCAAACCTGCCACCCCAAAGTTTCTTAGATTCCGTCATGAGTTTCTCTTCCAGCCTGGGGTGGCCACGGAGGGCCACCCCTACAGGTCAT
>JBIOVO010000117.1:0-32606 GCA_044867735.1 Pyrinomonadaceae bacterium
TCTTTCTTTTCGGATGGGGTGGCCACGGAGGGCCACCCCTACAAAGGAGCAACATGACACATAGACTTCTGATCCTCGTTCTTGCCGGCCTGTTAGCAGGATGTACGGTCACGCCAAACAATTCGAACACAGCAAGCACAAGCACTGCTCCCACTCCCGCTGCGGCTCCTTCGGCCGCGCCGGTAAGAGAATCATCCGCACAGGTCGTAACACTGCCGTTGCTCGATGCGTTATTGACCGACGAAAAGTTTGTCGAAGGACTGAAGAGCGATGTGAAACTCTCCGACGAACAGATCGAATCACTCAAGCGCGTCTCGAACTCCGAAATCGCTCGCCTGCGCGAAATCAACGCTGAGGATAGTGACGTCGACGGAACGGACGCACGCGCGCGAGCAAGCGAACAACTAAACAAGGTACTCGGCGAAGCGAAAGCCAACCAACTCGTTTCGTTCGCCAGTGATTACTGGTCCAAAGGCGATCAATCCAACGGTGAAGACTTCGAGATGTTGCCCGGACCAAACGCAGTTCCGACGGACACGCGCGTAGTAGTCAACATTCCGGCGTTTCGCATGGACCTCTTTCAGGATGGATCGCTGGTTAAGTCGTACCAGGTCGGAATCGGTTATCCGCAGTTTCCTCTGCCACAGGGTCTACGTAAGGCACAAACCGTGATCTTCAATCCGACCTGGACGCCGCCCGATTCGCCGTGGGTCGCGTCGATCAAAAATGTGACGCCAGGCGAGACCGTGCCGGCCGGTGACAAGGACAATCCGCTTGGTCCAATCAAGATCCCGATCGGTTTGCCTTCTTTGATTCATGGCGGCAAGTCGCCCGCGAAGATAGGAAAGTTTGCTTCGCACGGTTGCGTCGGCATGACAAACAATCAGATCAAAGATTTCGCGATGCTGTTGAGTCGCGCGTCTGAGACGGACCTCTCGGAACAAACAGTCGCGTCGTACCTGGGAGACAAGGAGCGCACGAAAACCGTCAAACTAAATGAGACGGTGCCGGTTGAACTGCGTTACGAAACAATTGTGCTGGAGGACGGAAAGTTACACATCTACAAAGACGTCTACGCGCAGAACACGAACACCGAAGAGAACCTGCGGAGTGTTTTGGAAGCACATGGCGCGCGGCTCGAGGATCTTTCCGAACAACAACGAGTAGAAATTATGGCTGCGCTTAAGGACGTGAAAAAGGAGACTGCGATCGACCTGAGTTCAGTGGTTAAGAAGGGTTATCCGGCGCCAGTGAACCTGGACAAGGGGAAAACAGATAAGACGGACAAAAAACGGATAAAGTCTGATCGGCGGTGATCCGTAATAATCAGTTTAATCCGTGGCCAAAACTGCCTCGCACGAATCCAGTACCGGGGCTTCTACAATCGGAGCGCCGGCTTCGCCGTAGTAAGGCCGCCCGGATTCGATCGCCTCGAAATACTCTTCGATTCGATCGAGCACTTCATCGACGGTGTGTGAGTGGTAGATCGAAGTGCGAAATAGCGCGCCGCCCTGCAAGCCACGCGTAAACTGACCCGCCAACTGCTTCATGCGATTGATCGCAGGCGTCTCCGGCATGTCTTCGCGCAACATGTCGAAGTACTCGTGCAGTATCGCTCGCTTGTCCGCGAGTGTCGGTTCGAAGATCTCGCGGCCATGCATCGCGTCTTCAATCTGACGAAAGATCCACGGATTCGCCATCGCACCACGACCGATCAAGACGCCATCGCAACCAGTCTCACGAAACTTCGCAAACGCACCTTCAATCGTGGTGACATCTCCGCTGCCGGACACCGGTACGCTCACCGCTTCCTTGACCCGCTTCACGAGGTCCCAGTTTGCAAGACCGCGATAACCTTGTTCCTTCGTGCGGCCATGCAGCGCGATGTGTTCGACGCCGCAATCCTCGGCGAGCTTGGCCGTCTCGACGGCATTGATCGTGTGGTCGTAAAAGCCGGCGCGAATCTTGACCGTCAGCGGGATCGTAATCACTTTCTTGATCGACTTAAGAATCTCCGCCAGCCGGCTGTGGTCTTTCAACAGTCCCGAGCCGCCGCCGTGCTTCACCACTTTCGGCGCGGGACAACCACAGTTCACGTCGAGAATGTCGGCGCCCACTTCCTGCGCCATCTCGGCGGCCATGCACATGCGTTCCGGCTGTCCGCCAAAAATCTGGACTGCAAACGGCCGCTCGTCCGCGTAAAACCGCATCTGCCGTTTCGACTTCGGATTGTTGCGCGTCAAGCCTTCAACAGAAATGAACTCCGACACAGACAGACCAACACCGCCGCGCCGTTTCAACAAGCGACGAAACGAGACGTCAGTCACACCCGCCATCGGCGACAGCACGAGCGGCGGATTGATCTCGACGTCACGAATCTTGAACGGTTTGATCTCGGGTGTCATTGCTTGTTTTGCCACAGATTTGAACCACAAAGGCACTAAGACACAAAGCTTATTATTCAACTTTGTGTCTTAGTGTCTTTGTGGTTCAAATCTACCTCCGACTTCAGGGCTTAATCGTAACCGGTGTTCCGACCGAAACAGCGTCGTACAACTCTTTGATGTCCTCATTCTCCAACGCGACGCAGCCCCATGTCCAATCTTTGCTTGCTCCGTGGCCGTGAATGTAGATCAAACCGCCGAGTTTGGTGTACTGAGGCGGCGCGGTCTTCTTCCGATGGGCCTCGACGATCGCATCGTGCTGCGCCTTCGAAATCAACCCATCACGCAGTCCACGCGCGGCATCTTCCGGATTCGGATAACTAACCCCAAGCGACAAGTAATAAGCGCTCTTGTTGTTCTTAACGAAAACGTAGAAATCGCCTTCCGGTGTCGCTCCATCACCTTCCCGCTGCTTGTCCGGGACCGGACTGAAACCAAGTCCAACGCGGTACGTGCGCAACAACGTCTGATCGGAGTAGAACTCCAGCTTACGTTCCTGTTTATAGACAACTATGCGGGGCTTTTCTACCGGCAAGGCTAACTGCGGTCGTTGCGGCATGGCCACACAGATGACACTGATCAAGAGAAAGAGAATCTGTGTCATCTGTGTAGTCGGGTGTGCGAGAACTTAGGGCTTCTTGGGTTTCTTGCTGTCGCTTTTCTCTTCGCCTTTAGCAGCGACAGGTTGATTGATCTTCAGCAGCGGTTCGACGCCGGCTTTGTAGTTCTCCGTGATCTTGATGAACGCTTCGTTTCGCAACTTCTGCACATACGCTTCGCGTTCTTTCGCCTGGCGTTCGCCGAGCATCGCTTCGCGTACTCGATTGTCGTTGAACGTCGGCGTCGAGCCCGGAGGTGTGCGGCCATCGACACGCAGAATCTGAAAACCCTCCCCGGTCCGGATCGGATCCGTGATGCCGCCGACTTGAACGTTCTTCAGAGCCGCGACGAGGTCTTCACGCAGGTTGGGAAAGTCAAACTCTCCAACATAGCCGCCATCAGTTGGCGCGGTGCGCTGGCCATTCTTCTCGCGTTCGGAGTTGGCTGAGGCGAGGGCCTTGAAGTCTGCGCCGGCGCGGATCTGGGAAACCAGTTCCAACGCTTTCGCCCTTACTGCCGCTTCATCCTTGCCCGTGGTAAGCAGGTAGATCTCTGAGAGCTTGATCTGTTCCGGCTTGCGAAACTTGTCCGGATGCGCGTCGAAGTAGTCCTTAACTTCCTTGCCCGAGAAACCGAGATACACAATTCGATCGACTTCCTGCTGAAGCACGGCCTGCTTCATCATTTCCGATCGCATCGTCTCGCGAACGTCTTCAGGCTTCATCCCTTGCTGGCGCATCATCTCCTCGAGCTTCTGAATCGAGGTGATGCCCTGATCGTTGGCGATTTGCAGGAAGCGGCGATTGACTTCGGCTTCGATGTCGCTCGCCAGATCCATTTCCTTCCCTTTTTGCAGCAGCAGTCGTTCGTTGATGAGTATGGCGATCAACTCGGCCTGCTTTTTCGTGACCTCTTCAGTCGCCTGCTGTTCGGTCATTCCGTTCTGCTTCAGGGCTTCGATACGTTCCTTGATCTCCCGTTTCAGTATCGAGAGGGTGATGACGTCGTCGTTGACCTGCGCAATCACCTCGTCAATGACCTGCATCTCGCCTTCCTGGGCAACGACGACACTGGTATTGAAGGTCAGAATTGCAAAGGCCAGGGAAGCTACGACTGCTAAGTATTTTGATTTCACGAAAGGTAACTCCTTAAAAAAACAATCCGGGGCTTGGGGCTTAGGTTTTTGGACTTTGGTAGTTGATCTTGAATAAGTTCTCGAGTTCGAAGACCCAAGACCAAAAACCAAAATCCAAACCGCCGATTCTAATCGCTCGCGCGAAGCTGGAGCAACACGTCGCGAGCTACGTCGAGCACGTTGTCCTGTTCATCCTCGCTCAAAACGAGCCGCAAAACACCGTTGGGGGTGAACACCGCGCCCTCGTGAGAAGTGACGTAATGTCCCAGCTTTTCGGGCGAAATTCGCGCCTTTTCATTGAATTTTATTGCCACTCCGTCCGGCGTTTTGTCGATAGAAACTATGCCCAATTCCTCCGCCAAACGACGCAAACGGGCGTAGGCAAATAATCGATCGACTGACGACGGAATGCGCCCGTAACGATCCTCCGTTTCCGTCCGAATGCTCGATAAAGTCGATTCGTCTCTGGCCGAAGAAACCCGCTTGTACGTCCTTAAACGCTGACCCATGTCTGAGACGTAGTCTTCAGGGATGGCCACATCGACGCCCAGATTCAGCGTAACGCTCGTCTCGTCCTCAACCTCTTCGCCCTGTAGTTCCGCAACCGTGCGCTCCAGCATCTGGGTGTAAAGATCGAAGCCCAGCGCCTCCATGTGACCCGACTGCTCGCCGCCGAGAAGGTTCCCGGCGCCACGCAACTCCAGATCGAGGGCGGCGATACGAAAACCGGCTCCCAGATCTGAAAACTCACGAATTGCAGCTAAACGACGACGGGCGATGGGCGAAAGTTCCTGTTCGCTCGGTATCAGCAGGTAAGCGTAAGCCCTGCGGCTCGAGCGTCCCACACGCCCACGTAATTGATACAGCTGAGAAAGACCGTAGTGATCGGCGCGATTTATGATGATGGTGTTTGCGCGCGGGATGTCTATGCCGTTCTCGATGATTGTGGTTGCAACGAGAACGTCATATTTGTAGTCGATGAAGTCGAGCATCACCCGCTCCATCTCTTTTTCGTTCATTTGCCCGTGGCCAACCGCGAGCCGGGCCTGCGGCACCAGCCGCTTCACCAGCGCCGCGATCGTCTCGATGGTCTCCACGCGATTGTGTATGAAGAAGACCTGACCGCCGCGCGAGAGTTCGAGATCGATAGCCGACTTGATCACGCTCTCTGAAAACTGGACCACCTGAGTTTGGATGGCGAGTCGATCGCGTGGCGGCGTTTCGATCAAAGACATGTCGCGCATACCGCTGAGCGACATATTGAGCGTGCGTGGAATCGGCGTCGCCGACAGCGTCAACACGTCAACGCGTTTCTTCAAATGCTTGAGCCGCTCTTTGTGTGCGACTCCGAAGCGCTGTTCCTCGTCTACAACTACCAGTCCGAGATCTTTGAACGTCACGTCCTTTGAAAGGATGCGATGCGTGCCGATGATCACATCGACTTCACCCGTCTCGACCTTCTTTACGACTTCCTTCTGTTCTTTCGACGAGCGAAATCGCGAGAGCAATTCAACCTTCACAGGAAAGGGTGCGAAACGATTGCGGAAAGTATCGTAGTGCTGATAAGCGAGCACTGTGGTCGGCGTCAGAATCGCCGCCTGCTTTCCCTCCATCACCGACTTGAACGCAGCGCGCATCGCGACTTCGGTCTTTCCGTAACCAACGTCACCGCACAGCAGACGATCCATCGGCACGGGTTCCTCCATGTCGCGCTTTACGTCTTCAATTGCAGTTTCCTGATCCGGAGTGAGAACAAAAGCAAAGCCGTCTTCAAACTCCTGTTGCCATGGCGTATCGGCTGCGAAGGCGAAACCACCGACGAGTTTGCGTTCGGCGTAGAGTCGTAACAACTCGTCGGCCATGTCGCGCATGGCGCGTTTCGCTTTGGCTTTCGTCTTTTGCCAGCCGAGGCCGCCGAGTCGATCGAGTTGTGGTTGATGACCTTCGGCGCTGGAGTAACGTTGCACGAGGTCGAGACGCTCGACGGGCACGTACAACTTCGCTTCGTCAGCGTAAAAGAGCAGCATAAACTCGCCCGTGCGTGGTCCGAGATCGAGTGTCTGCAAACCACCGAAGCGCGCAATGCCGTGATCGATGTGGACGACGTAATCGGCGGGTTTGAGATCGCGAAAGTCAGAGAGGAAAGCGGCGGCCTTCGATTTGCGCTTCCGCTTTTCGCCCTTCTGCAATCTCTCGGCGCCCGCGGGCCGCCGCTCCACTGTGTCTGCTACTTCGTCAAAGATGTCTGCTTCGACGTGTACGATCAGTCGTGCGTGCGGCAATTCGAAGCCGCCACTCAGGCGGCCAACCGTAACAACTACGGGGCGTGAGCCGGCGACCTCCGACGTTTCATTGGTGAACGTCAAACGAGTTTCGATCTTGTACTCGTTCAGAATCTCGACCATTCGTTCCGCGATACCAAGACTCGGCATCACAAAGAGGGTGGTTCTGGCTTCCTCAATCGACCGCGCCACTTCGCTTGCGAGGTCTGCGATGCGTCCGTGATATCGCAGCGTCGATTGCGACTGCAGCTCGATCTCGACGGCCGTCCCAACCACCGGGAAAAGAAAAACCGGTTGCCGTGTGCCACGGGTCCTACCAAGCTCCACCTTTGGCGCTTCCGCCTCGAGCGAGAGGTTCAGATCAGTTTCGGAGGCAGCGCGACCGAGAGTGCGTAGCTCGAGCCGCTGTCGCATCGGAATGAGTTGCTGGAGTTCCTGGGCGGTGAGAAAGAGTTCCTCGGGCGCAAGAGCGATATCGTCGGCTTGATCGATCTCACGAAAACGATCTGTCAATCGTTCGTAAAACTCACTTAGATACGACTCGATACTGGCGGGTTCGTCAACAACCAAAACTGCATCGCCGAGATGCTCGAAGAGACTCGACGTGCAGCTCATCGTGATCGGAATCAACCATTCCCAACCGGCAAACGCTTCTCCTTCGTCCGCGAAAGCGGTTCGATCGCGCAACGAGCGTGCGTAACGTTCATCACTCCAACGTTCGCGCGCGCCTTCGCTCCAGATCTGAAAATCCACCGGAGTCACCGCGTACTCGTGCATCGGCGGCACTTCGACGACTTTGAGCTGGCCGGTCGAGAGCTGGTTCTCTGGATCAAATTCGCGCAGCGAGTCGATCGTGTCGCCAAAGAACTCGAGCCGCACCGGCGCTTCTCTTCCCGGCGGCCAAACATCGACGATGCCGCCGCGCATCGAGAATTCACCAACCGCACCGACCGGGTCCTCGCGCATGTAGCCTGTGGCCATCAGTTTTTCAACCAGCGCTTCGGGCGAATAATCCTCGTCGCGCCGCAAGACGACGCCGGCCTTGGCAATCGCGTCAGGACTCACGGTCTTGCGGGCAAGCGCGCGCGCAGTCAGCAGCACGAAGCTGGGCCGTCTTTGCTGTAACTGCCAGAGCGCGAGGGCGCGTCGTTCGAGTGTCTGCGCGTGCGGCGAGATGCCTGCGTAAGGATCTGTTTCCGATGCCGGAAGGACAAGAACTTCTGAGTCTGAGTTGTCCTGCCCTGAGAGCGCTGCATACCAGAAGCCCACGTCGCGCTCTAACGTTTCGAGATCGCGAGTTGATTGAGTAACGACGGCGAACGTCTTGCCCGTATCGCGTTGGAGCGCAGCGATAGCGAGGGCCCGCGCCGATCCCGCCACAAGGCCACTGATCGAAATCACGCGCGCATTCGCCCGCAGCTCTGAGAGGAGTCGTTGGTACTGAACTGTTTGTGTGATCTCCTGGTGAATCATCATTTTGAACACAGATCGACACGGATGAAAACAGATCGATCCGTGTTCATCTGTGTAGATCTGTGGTTACTTCTTCATCCTTTCAATTAGGGCCGTCGTCGACGCGCCTTGGACGAAAGGCAACGAAACTACCTTGCCTCCAGCCGCCTCGACCTCTTCACGTCCATGTATCTGATCGAGTTGATAATCGCCGCCTTTCACCAACACATCCGGCAACAGCGTCGCGATCAAACTCCGCGGGGAGACGTCGTCGAAGATCGTGACGTAGTCGACGTGTTTGAGCGCTGCGAGTATTTCGGCGCGTTCCGCTTGATCGAAGATCGGGCGATTCGGACCCTTCAACTCGCGCACAGTGCGATCGCTATTGATCGCCACAACAAGTGCATCGCCAAGCGCTCGCGCCTGACTCAGATAACGCACGTGTCCAACGTGCAGGAGATCGAAAACTCCGTTCGTAAACACGAGTCGCGAGCCGGTAGCGCGCAGACGTTGGCGCTCCCGGAGCATCTCCCCGGGGCTCAGAATCTTCTCGACCATTGCTAAAGATTACAGGATCCGGAGGATGTCTGTATAATCGCCACTTTTGGAGAGTGCGCAGCTTTGTCCATACCATTTATCGAAGACAACGATCAGATCGCCGCCCGTCGCGAGCATCTCGACGCGCTGCGCGAGCTGGTCGGCAACGTCTATCCGAACAAGTTCGAACGCAGCGAGATTGTCGAGCCCGGAAGAGAAGACACGATCACCGGCATCGTGCAGAAGTTTCAGGGCTTTGAACCGAAAACCGCAGCAGGCGAGCGGCCCTCCAGCGAAGAGCTCGAACTCGCAAATGAACAGTTGAATAAGTTTAGCGTCCGCATTGCCGGGCGGATCGGTACGCCGCCGCGCGTGATGGGAAAAGCCGCCTTCGTGCACATCTCAGACGGCATTTCGCGTCTCCAAATCTACGCCAAAAAGGGTGAGGCTACCGGGTTACGCAACGACGCAGCGGGCGGTGAGGCAGATGGTTGGGCCATCTTTCAACTGCTGGACCACGGTGATTTCATCGGCGTCGAAGGATACTTGTTCATCACCAAGACGGGAGAGCTTTCGGTGCACGTGCAAAAGCTACAGTTCCTGTCAAAGGCGCTCCTGCCGATGCCCGACAAGATGCACGGGATTCACGATCCTGAGATTCGACAACGCCAACGTTACGTCGATCTGATCGCGGGAAGTTTGAAGTTAGAGCAGGAAGAAACTCTGACGCCGCGCGAAGTATTTGACCGGCGTGCAGCGGCGATCAGAGAGTTGCGGCGCATCCTGGAAGACCACGGTTACGTCGAAGTTGAAACGCCGATGTTGACGCCGCTCGCAACCGGCGCCGCGGCGCGGCCTTTTAAAACTCATCACAACACGCTCGACATCGACTTGTACGCGCGCATCGCTCCCGAGCTCTATTTGAAGCGGCTGCTGGTCGGCGGTTTCGAAAAAGTCTACGAACTCAATCGAAACTTCCGTAACGAGGGCATCTCCGCGCGTCACAATCCCGAGTTCACGATGCTCGAGTTTTACTGGGCTTACGCGGACGTGAACGCGATGATGGATTTTTGCGAGGACATGCTGCGCGCGGTCGTGTTCAAAGTTCTGGGACACACGCATGCGCAGTTTGGCGAGCACAGCCTCGACTTTGGTCAGTCGTTTCGGCGTGTCGGCATGAAGGAGAGTCTGTCTGGCCTAGCTAACTTGGCCGCACCGGATCAGATCACGAACGAGCGGGTGCTTGAATTGTTTGAGGAGCACGTCGAACACGGGCTGGTGCAGCCGACGTTCATCACTGACTTTCCGAAACCGATCTCGCCGCTGTCGAAAGCGTCGCCGGAGAATCCTGCGGTGGCTGAGCGTTTTGAGTTGTACATCTCGGGGATGGAGATCGCGAACGGGTTCTCTGAGTTGAACGATCCGGCTGAGCAGTACGAACGCTTTAAGGACCAGGTGGTGCGGCGTGAGCGTGGTGATGAAGAAGCGATGGTGATGGATGAAGATTATATTCGCGCGCTTTCGTACGGCATGCCGCCGGCCGCGGGGATTGGGATCGGCATCGATCGGCTCGTGATGTTATTGACCAACCGCTCCTCGATCAGGGATGTAATCCTCTTCCCGCACATGAGGCCCAAAGAATAGTTCGCACGCAAAGGCGCAAAGGCGCAAAGTTAAGACCTGCCGGGGCCGGAGGTCCGAACTTTGCGCCTTTGCGCCTTTGCGTGCGAAATCCTAATTTGACCGCTCGCGTCTTACTTGGCGGTGGTTTCCTGGTGTGACGCAGCCAACCACTTGCCGCCGCGCCTGACATACGCACTGCTGGACCATACAGCAGCAGGCACCTGCTGTCCGCCACACGTCGCGTCCTGAGTGCTCCTGTAAGTCAGCAACGCCGCACTGTCGTTCAGAAACGTCACCTTGAGGTCACTCAACTCGTACGACTTCACCTCACACGGCACCGCTTCAAGATCTTTCAGCGCCTTGGTCTTGTCGCTCACACCAGCATCGCCGATCATTACGCTGTCCGCTGACAGGTAACTCTTGAAGACTTTGAAGTCTTTGTTCTTCCACGCCTCCCAGAGTTTCTTCTCAGTCGAGATGATGATTCTCTGGCTCTGCGCGCGCGTCATCGCGGGCTTCGGCGCAGGCGACGGCGACGCCGCGGGCTGTGCATCCTGAGCGTATGCAAGTGAACTGAAAACGAGAGTCAAAAGGATAACGAAGGGGAGTCTGGGTTTCATCGCTATTGGTCTCCTAGGCAGTCTTGTTTGGAGCAGAGAAATTAAACCACAGATTACACAGATTGAAACTGATTTTAGTCGATGTAATCAGTGTAATCTGTGGACTAGTTCTGCACCTTGGCTCTCAGTTCCGCGAGTCGCTGATCCGACCCGGCCGGTTTCTGGCCCTGTTTGAGAAAACTTTCAAACGCCTCGAGCGCTCCTTTGAAGTCGCCCATCTTCTCGCGCACGCGGCTGAGGTCGAGCAAAAACTGCGGATTCGTGGGCGCTGAAGCAGTCACGGCTTGTGAGAATGCCGCTTCGGCGAGTTTCAGTTCGCCCTTCATTTCGTAGATACGAGCGAGGTGGAAATAACTGATCGGGTACCGAACACCATCGCGTTTGGTAACTTCAAGCAGATTTGCCTGAGCCTCGTCGAGCCGCTGTAGACTGATCAGCGCAAAGCTCAACTCCAGATTCGCCGGTGCGAAGTAACCATCCTGAAGCTTCACGACGCGTTGAAAGTTGGTGACCGCTTCCGTCATCTTGCCGCGTTCAAAAGCACTGCGCCCGCGTTGCAGGTAATCAAAACTATTCTGGTCGAGCGTGAGTGGTTTCGCAGTTGAAACCGCAGGAGACTTCTCAGCGACCTTCACCGCTGCCGGTTTCACTTCCCTGGTCGACTTAACTGGTTTCGATTCAACGACGATTCTTCCTTCCGTTCCGGCACGCGCCAGCGCCTGTGCAGCCGCATCGTGTTGCGGATCGACGGCGAGCGCCCGGCGCCACTCGCGCACAGCCAGATCATTCTGACCACGAGCGGAGTACAGCCGGCCGAGGTTGTAACTCGCTTCCGCGTAACGAAAACTCTCAATCTTTAACGCGGACGCGAACGCGTTGTAGGCTTCGTCCCAGCGTCCGACGCGAAGCAGAAGTACGCCGAGATTATTGAGCGCACGCGAGTATCGTCCCTTGCGCTGTTCGATCGCAGTGCGATAAGCGCTGATGGCGGCGTCTGTTTCACCAAGACGCGCATAAGAGTTTCCGAGGTTATAAAAACCGATCGGATCGAACGCATTCGAGTCGGCGACTTGTTGCAACTCGGCGAGAGCTTCGGTTTTGTTGCCGTTGGTTAATAGCAGGTCGGCGAGTTTTAGTTGTAGTCGATTCCGATCGGCGGCGGTTGCGGCCGAGGATATCTCATCGCGCAGACTCGTGACGGGATCGGTCGTGTTGTCGATGTCCTTTTCGACCGGAGCGGCCTCGTTCGAAGCGACGGTGCGAGCCCGGGACTTCGTCTCTGTCGCCGACTTAGTCTCTTGTGTTTGAGCAGCGACGGCGAGAGTCGACGCCATAAAAACCAGTAGGAGGGTTAGTTGCTTCATAACTTAAAACTTTCTTCTCACGCAAAGGCGCAAAGACGCAAAGGATGACGCAAAGAGAATTATTTATTGGTCGCGGAGGTCTCGTCGCGCAGGTAGGCGACGACGGTGCCTCCGAAGCCCACGGCCCAACCTCGGTTTCGATCGGTGAAGAAGACGCGTTCCAACGGATGTTCGGTGCCGCTCTTTTCCACGGTCCAATGCTCGCCGCCGTCACGCGTGGAAATGATCGTCCCTTCGTGACCTACAGCCCAGCCTTCAAGAGCATTCACAAACTTGACGTCAAGCAGATCGACAAGCACGCCGGCCTCCTGCCGTTGCCAGGTACGCCCGCCGTTGCTGGTGCTATACACGCTGCCCGCACTCCCGACGGCCCAGCCTCGACGATTGTCGACAAAGAAGGTTGCTGTAAACCGGGTTGTCTTTTCTACTTGCGGTAACGTTGACTGGTACCACGTTTCACCACCGTCTGAGGTTTGAATGATCGTGGCGCCTGCACCAACGATCCAACCGCGATCATCGTCAACAAACATTCCGCCGAGCAGCAAGCGGCGCGTTGGTGAGTTGAGCACGGACCACGTTTCGCCGCCGTCGTGCGTCGTGTAAATCGAACCTGCTTCCCCAAAAACCCAGCCGCGTCCGTTTCGAGTAAACACTGCGCGAACCAGGATGGCGTCGATGTCGAATCCCTTGATCTCGATCTTCGTCCAGTTATTGCCACCATCGGTGGTCTTCATTAGATAAGCCCGCGGGTCTTTGTCTTTGAGCTGGTAGGCATTCACTTCACAGACCAACCACCCGTTCTTATCGTCGACGAAGACGATGTCGCGCACGACGTCGCTGGTTGAAGCGCCGCGCGCTTTCCACGTGTTGCCGCCGTCGAGTGTTTGCAGCACCGTGCCTTTACTGCCGACGGCCCAACCGCGATTGTGATCGAGAAAGAAGACCGCGTGCAGCCACGCCATCGTCCCCGCGCGTTGCCGCGCCCAGGTGCCGGATTGTGCGAACGTCGAAACCGCATTAGAAAACAGCAGGAGCAGCATGCAGGTGCAGGAAAGAAAGATCTTCCTGCTCCTGTCCACTGCTCCTGCTGCCGCTTCTCTGCGCTTCGACATCTTCACGTTCTCCCTATAGGCCGACGCCAAAGATTCGCGCGAAGCTCAACACGTTCGTGAAGCTCATGATCGTCCGCCAGGTCTTCAGCTTGTTTCCGGGCACGAGGATTTGATCGCCAGGAACAAGATATGTGCTATCCGGAGCCTTGCCTTTGTAGATCGCTGATACGTTGACCATAATCTGCGCGAGTTGACCATCGGCTTGACGTCGCAACACCATCACCTTGCTCTTGTCGCCGGTGTCGAGCACGCCGCCCGCTTCAGCCAGGGCTTCGGTTACGGTCATGCGATGATTCATCAAACGAATGCCTGGTTGGCCCACGTCGCCGACTATGCTGTACCGATATGACGACGCCTTTTCGAGCGACACGGTGACCTGCGGATCGATGATGTACTCGTCGTAGTGCTTGGTGATAATCGCCGCTACTTCCTCAACGGTCTTGCCGTTGACGAAGATGCCGCCCTTAACCAACAACAAGGAAATGCGGCCGCTCGGCGGTACGGTGATGCCTTTGCGCGAGTATCGCTCCTGGTTGAATACCTCGACCGAAATGACGTCTTCCGGACCAAGGCGGTAGGTGCTGAAGAAGTTGTTGTAGTAAGGATTGACGGCAGCGTCTTCCGACATCTGTTCCTGCCGGTTGGCCTGCATCTCGCTTGACACATCCGTTGGCGTGCGCGACGTGTCATCCGGTTCAAGCCTGTCATTCACTACGGCAGGTTTCTGAGTCTTCTTGTCCTGCTCGGTGGTCGTGGTGGTGCGGGGTCTCGCCTTTTGCGGATCCTTTTGTGGATCTGCTGGTGTCTGACCGGCCGCGCTCATCGTCAGCGAAAACAGGATAGCGGCAATAGCCAACGTCTTTCGTTTGTTGCTTATCATCTCAACCTCCAACAAAACTGTTACTGGGCTCCGCGCCCAAACAGAATTATCTTCACCGTCTCAAACAAAATGATCGCGTCCAGGATCAGACTCTGGTTCTTGATGTAAAAGAGGTCGTACTGAAGTTTCTGGCGCGCGTCTTCAATCGAGGCTCCGTAGGGATACTTGATCTGCGCCCATCCCGTTAATCCAGGCGCGATTAAATGCCTTTGTTCGTAAAAAGGAATCTCTTCTGCAAGTTGGGCCACAAAATGCGGGCGTTCCGGACGTGGGCCAACGAAACTCATCTCGCCTTTCAAAATGTTCCAGAACTGCGGGATCTCATCCACTCGAATCTTGCGAATGATGCGGCCGATGCGCGTCGTGCGGGCGTCGCCCTTGCTGGCCCAGACCGGTCCATCCTGTTCCGCATCGACTCTCATTGAACGAAACTTCGTCAGCGTGAAAGCTCGTCCGTTCTTCCCCACTCGTTCCTGCTTGTAAAAGACCGGACCTTTTGACTCCAGCTTGATCAGCACCGCAGTGACGAGAACGATCGGCAGCGAAAGAATTGCGCCCGCCAGCGCCACGAGCCAGTGCACGACGTTTCGCGAGATTTCCGCGAGTTTTGCCTGCCGCCCACGTCCACTGAAGATCAACCACGACGGTCGCAGCATGTTTAATGAAACGCGGCCGGTAATCCGTTCATAAAACGAAGCGCCTTCTTCGATCGTCACCTGACCGGCGAGACTCAGTTGCAGCAACTTGTTCGTGGGCAGTTGTCCACGGCGTTCGCCCATTGCCACGACGATGCGATCGATGCCTTCGCGTTTGACGATCTCCTCGAGTTGTTCGGTCAGACCGATGACTCTGGGGTTGATCAAACTCTTGCCTAAAAGGTCGGCGTCGTTACCGACGAAGCCAACGATGCGATAGCCGGCATCGGGACGATGGAGCACTTCGCGCGCGAGCTCGACGGCGAGATTGCCCGAACCAACGATCAGGATGCGTTCACCGAAATCCGGATGGCCCAGAAACCAGTGAATCGAGACGCGCCAGAAAACCATCAGGCCGAGTGCAAGCGGGAGCGCGATCAGCGAGATGCCGCGTCCCAGCATCAACTCGGGAAACATGTAGAAAGAGAACGCCAGCCCGATCCAGGCAAGTCCGAGCGCCTGGACCAACCGGAGCACTAACTCGCGACGATCGTGCATCACGAGGAAGTCGTAGAGATCGAAAAGATAGAAAGATGCGAGACAGAAGAAGCCCGCCACCGCAGCTTTCAGGTAACCATGCCTGGTAACCAGCTCGAAGGGCGCGCCTTCAAACCCAACGCGCAGATACACGGCGCAGACGATCGCGCCAAAGACCAACGCCGCCTCGGCGAGGATCAAAAGTATCGTTCGTCCGTTGAGGCGTAGGGCTCTCAATTGACGATTGCAACCTCCTCTTCGATCGTTTGAGTCGGTGGAACCGGTTGTATCTCAGTCGTTCTTCGTTCGCGGTTGTAGTAACGATGCCCGTAGTAGTACGACGACTCATCGGGCTGCTCGTCGGTGCGATTCAGGATGACGCCCAGCAGGCGATCCTTCGGCATCTGTTCCAGGAGCTTGTCTACGGTCGAGTAACGGGTCTTGTTGGCGCGCACCACTAAAATTCCGCCATCCGCGCGCGACATCAACACGTTCGCGTCAGTGAAAATTCCCAACGGCGGCGCATCGATGATGATGTAGTCGAACATGCGACGTACTTCGGTAAGCAGGCGCGAGTAGCTCGGTCCGGACAACAACTCCGCCACGTCGTCGCGCGGACGTCCGCCGGGCAGCAAGTGCAAGCCGGCAGGTTCGAGTCGAACGATTGCATCCTCAAGCCGGAGCTGACCGCCGAGCACTTCGGATAGACCAGCCTGCGCATCGATGCCTAAGTAGTCAGTGGCGCACGGTCGTCGCAAATCGCTGTCGATCACGAGCGCGCGCACGCCTTCCGTTTGGGCCAACAACCATGCGAGATTGAGTGCGGTGAGCGTTTTGCCTTCAGCAATGCCCGCACTAGTGACGACGATTGCCCGCATCTGCATGCGCTCGCCAGCGTCGAGTATGCGCGTACGCAACGCGCGAAACTGCTCGGTGTAAGCCGAGCGCGGCTGGCTGACCGCGATCAGATGAGGTTCGACGCGCGACGGGGAGACGTCAAAAGTGACGAATCCTCCGGCGCGCGTCGCACCGGCAGCGTCCAAAGTTGCCCCAGCATCACGCGAAGCTATTCCGCCGGGGAGTGCCGACCCGCCGGGTACATCCGCAGTGTGCGCAGTGGACGCTGAACTTCGCGCCGTTCGAGGCGAAACAGACATGATTGAGGAACCGCTCAACAACTGTTCCTCGATCTGTTCCGCGGAAGGCAGCCCGGCCGGAACAGGGCTATCTTGACGGCGCTCTGATTTCTCGGTTGATTTCGCGGCGTTACCGTTTTCGGTGCCGCTGTGTCGTCTCATCGCATCAAAAACTCTTCCCATCTAAGTCACCTCTTTTTGGTGTAGGTTCCGTTTAGAGTTCAAGCTTTAGCTTGTTCTTAAAACCGCAGCCTAAAGGCTGAACTCTGAACCTCATTCCGGATCACTCGTTGATTTTCCAGCATTCCAGAGCTCGGCGCGTCCCGCTGGCGAGAAGATCCTCGCCGGGGCTTCGCGTTCCTCACCGGCCTGTCTTCCGCGATCTGAGCGAGGCAGCATGTCGAACGTGTCGGCAACGTCTTCGATAGTCGATTTGCCGATCGTTGTGTCGCCGGCTGCGTAACCCGCCAGCAATGCGTTGTCGCAAAGATTGTTTATGTTTCGCGGAATACCATCGGAACAACGGAAGATGTAATCAACTGCTTCAGGTGAGAAAACGTCTGTGCGCTCCGCACCCGCCACGAGCAAACGTGAAGTGATGTAGCGATCAGTCTCTTCAACATTCGGCAGGGGCTTGATGACGCAACGTAAAGCAATGCGTTGTTTCAACTGGCGGAGGTCCGGGTTGTTCAAGACCTCTCGTAGTTCCGGTTGACCAGTCAAAACGATTTGTAACTGTTTCGCTGTATTCGACTCGAAATTCGAAAGCAGTCGAATCTCTTCGAGGACGTGCGGCGACAAGCCCTGGGCTTCGTCGACTATCAACACAGTCCTGAGCCCGCGTGAGTGCCGTGATTCGAGCGCGCGCCCGAGTTCGAGTAACAACTCCGACTTCGTTTCCCACTTCTGCACGTCGAGCAGAGTCGCGACGTGCTGGTAGAACTCCGGCACCGACAGGCGCGGGTTGAAGATGTAGGCGACGAGGACCGTTCGATCCAGACGCTCCATCATCCAGCGCAGGATGGTCGTTTTGCCGGTTCCGACTTCGCCGGTTACCACCACGAGTCCCTTACCGCTTTCAATGCCATAGTGGAGATTGGCCATCACTTCCGTGTGCGACGGAGTGAAGTAGATGAAACGCGGGTCGGGAGTCAGCGCGAATGGCAGCTCTTTAAGACCGTAAAATTCTGCGTACACTCTCTTGGACCTCCAGTTTCGGCGACCAGTTCACTACGAACGACCTGACGATTGCATCAGGAATTCGAAAACGTGAGTGAGCTTGAGCGCGAGTGCCAACATGGGAATGCTCACGATGGTTGCGATAACTCCCGCAGTCAGCAAAAGTTTGCGACGTCGCGGCACGGCGCGCGCCTCCTGGGGAGTTAACAACTCCGGCACCGAGAGCAGCACCGGCAAACCGGTATAGTGGCGAGCATCTTCAGAGTTCTGAATCGTCAGCAGGCGTGGACCTTCGAAGATTCCGATCATCAACAATCCCAAACCCAAACCGACTCCGAGCCCCATCGCCGCAAATAGAAAACGCTTGGGCGCAACTGGTTTCGACGGCAGGTATGCCGGGTCAACAACCTCGATGCCTTCTCCCTGTTGCTGGGTAGTAGCGTCGGCGCCGAGAGTGATCTTCTGTTGCTGTTTCAGAAGATCGTCGTAAGCGGCCTTCTTGGTCTGATACTCACGTTCGATCGCGCCGAGGGCGACTTCCACGCCCGGAACCTTGTCGATGCGACCAACGAGATCGGAGATCGATTTCTCATTCGAGCCGAGCAGGTTCTGCTGACGTTTGATTTCGTTATCGACAAATCTGATCTCATTCTCCACACTGGCGGCGGTGACATCAGGACTCTTCTTCAGCTTCTCCTCCTGGGCCTTAATTTTTTCCTTCCACTCATTGATCATGTCGTCCATCTGTCCCTTGACCTGATTTACCTCGCTCTGCTTCGCGATCACGTCGGGATGGATCTCTTTGTACTCTTGTTTGAGTCTCGTCAACTCACCTTCCAGGGCCGCCTTGCGCTGAACCAACTGAGACCAGCCCAGGGTGGTTTTTGGATCGGTGATCGTCTCTGCGACTCGTTCAATGTCCTGTGTGGTCCGTTGCTTAATGAGTATCAGATTGTTCGCCGCAGCCGCGCGTCGATCCTGCAAGCGACCGACTTCAGCCATGAGGGCTTTCTGCTCTTCTCGCAAACCTGAAAGTTGGTTTAGCAGCGCAGTCGCGCCGGACGGCAAGCTGCTCGCGTTAGAATTCATGAAGTCGAGACGTTGTTTATCGATAGCGGCCAGCGACTCCTCGGCCTGCCTCACCTGGTTATCGATAAACGTTTTCGCCGACTGGCCTGCGCCAATGGCGTTTTTATTTTGTTCGTTGATGTATTTGCTCGCCAGCTCCGTCGTAATCGCCTGCGCGGTCTTCGGATCGCGGTAGCGGAAGCTGATGTTGAATCCGTTGGTGATGTCGTTACGGCTGGTGTTGACCTTAACGCCGATGTCTTTACGCATCATGTCGATGACGCTTTCCATCGGCTCGCCGCGGAGACGTTCGGCCTTGTAGAGTTCGTAAGTATTCACCAGTGGTTCGAGCGAACTGCGGCTGGTGACCACTTGCGAGATACTCGTCAACTGGCGCGTCAGGTTGTCCTCGGTGTTTGACTGGACCACTGACTGGGGCAACGTAGACGGTTTGACAACAATCAGCGTCTCTGACTCGTAGACGTCTGGGAGACGATAGACAACCCACGCCACCGCGGTCGCAATTGCAATAGTCGGCAAAATCAACAGCCACTTGCGCCGCTGCAAGATCTTGAGGTATTCACTGGGTCTTCGTTGTCTGAAATCAACGCTCATAACGGACTCCTATTTTTTGTTGGACAAATCAAAGCGAGGCCAGCGCCTTACGTGCCTCTTCGACATCTGCAAATGGGTTCTTTTCGTTAAGCTGGACCGCTGTCTCCAGTTCCTTGCGCGATTCTTCACGGTTACCTTTAGCCTTTAACGCCATACCGAGATGGTAGTGATAACTCGCGCTCGGCGAGACGTTCGCGGCGCGCGCTTGCGACTCGTTAATCGACACCGCTTTGCGCAACTGCTCGATTGCCGCATCGTGAAGGTTCTTCTTGTAGAACACCCAACCGAGCGTATCGATGAAACCGGCTACGTTCGGGTTCTTTTGGACCACGCCCTGCGCCAATCGCAACGCTTCGTCGAGATTGCCCTTGCCGGTGACGGCGTAAAGCCACGCCAGATTGTTGGCGGCGATCACCGCGTTTGGATCTTTCTCTAAAGCCTTGCGGTAGTTTTCTTCGGCCGCGTCGTAGTTCTTTCTCTGGTCTTCGAGGATCCCGATCAACGTGTACGCGACCGCGTTGTCAGGACGCACCGCGATAATCTTTCGATACTCGGCAATCGCGCGATCTTCCTGTTTAGCGTTGATGTAGATCGCGGCCAGCGAGGAGTAGGCCGGCAGATAGTTCGGATCGAGCTCGATCGCCTTGTTCAACTCCGCCTGCTCGCTGCCAACGTTCTGCTGTAAGCGATAGGCCTGGGCCTTCAGGAAATGCAGCGGAGCAACGTTCGGATACTTCGCCAGCGACTGATCGATCTTCGCGTGCGCTTTATCGAGCTCGTTGCTTCTCGCGTAGAGAGTGATGAGACCGTTGAGCGCATCGTAGTTGGTAAGGTCATGGTTGAGCGCCGTTTCGAAAGACACGATGGCGTCCTGCGGTTTGTTTTCCGCCAGCGCAGCCAGCGCGAGACTGTTGTACACCACCGGGTCGTTCGCCGAGATCTGTTTTGCGATCTCGAAATCCTGCCGAGCGGCGGCAGTGTTTTTCAATTGCAGATGTGCGGTGCCGCGAGTTAAGTGCGTCTTCTCGCGAATCTCTGCGAGCAACTGTGGTGAGTTCTCGCGATCGGGAGCAGTCTTATCCAGCCGTGACAGTAGATCGGAAGCGAGCGTTGTTGTAGCTCGGTAATCGTTACTTGCCAGGGTCAGTTGCAGTTGCATTAACTTCGCCGGCAAGTAGTCGGGGTAGTTTCTTTCCAGATCGGCAGCGAAAGCACGCGCCTTGTCCAGTTGACCGAGAGTGAAGTTGATCTGGGCCATGAAATACAGACCCGTGCGGGAGTTTGGTTCCTGCCGGAGTACGTTGTTCAGATCTTCGATCGCGCTCTTGAGATCTTCGTTCTGCCCGCGCTGAGCGCGCATGCGAGCGCGCAGCAGGAGCGCTTGCCGATCGTTCTTGTCGGCCTTGAGAGCTTCGTCGATCTGGGCATTCGCGCCTTGCGTGTCACCACGCGACAACAGAATTTCACCGAGCCGGTAGCGGCCCTGACGGTAATCCGGCGACTTCGCGAGGATGTCCTGATAAATCCTGATGGCATCGTCGCCGCGATTGATCGACGAATAGAAATCGGCAAGCACAGCCTGGTTCTCAGGTTTGTCGGCGTCGAGCGCGGCCAGTGCTTTGTAAGCGGCTTCGGCCTTGTCGAACTGGCGATTGACGAGGTAGTAGCTGGCGAGCACAAAGTGTGCGTTTCGATCAGTTGGGCCGACCTCGACTGCTTTGCGCAACTCGGCTTCAGCTTCTGCCGGACGATTCTGTTGGGTCAGAAACTTTCCGTATTCGGTATGGGCCACCGGCGAGTTTGCGTTTACTGAAATTGCTTTCTTATAGAGGTCTTCTGCCTTCTGGTATTCCTTCGTGACGAGATAGAAGCGGGCCAGACTCAGATAAGATTCAACGCGGCTGGGATCCAAATCGATCGCCTGGTTCAATTCGGCGAAAGCCTTGTCGGTCTGTTTCTGGGCGAAGAGGACACTTCCCATCAGGATGTGACCTTCAATGTGCTTGGGATCTTTTTCGAGAATCTGTTTCGCGAAATTCTCGACCTCGGTGATGATGTCAGTGCGCCCTCTACTGCCGGCGAGATAGTAGTTGCCAAGCTTGATGCGGGCGTCGAGAAAGTCTTTGTTTTGATCCAGACTGATCGTCTTCCGCAGTTCATCGATCATTTCCGGAAAACGTTCGAGTCCTTCGAAAGCACGGGCCAGACCCCAGTGGGCGCTCGTCAGCTTGTCGTCGATCTGTATCGCATTACGAAACTCGAGCGAGGCTTCCTGAAACTTTGATTCCTTCAGGTACGCTTCGCCCTGCGCAACGTGTTGAGCCTTGGCTTTTTCAGGATTGGTGCAGCCGGCAAGAAAAACTGCGGTAGCTAAAAGAAGGCAGAGAAGGCTTGCTTTATAGATGTATCCGCGGCACTCGCTTTTCATTCAGTTCACTCCAGTGATCACTGCCCGTTACCAAGGGCAGTTGTTGCTGTCTTTTCCAGATTTTCCAAGCCTACCGGCGGGCAATTGCCGGGGGACCCTTAAAACCTGAGACATCTCTCAAAAAAGTTCAATTGCGTCTAAATTCCGAAAGTCTAATCGCTCGACGCCTGAAGCGTCTGTCAATTAGGGTACAAACTCAGGCAAAACCGCCGAGGCTGCGTTGGCAAATTCGACAGCCGTCCGTTCTGCGTCTGCTTCAGAATTCCTGATCGGCACCGTCACGCGAATCATCGCGCCATTCGAGCGGCGCAAGCGAACACTATCGAGCACGGTGTAGATCTTGCCCCAATACTCGCTGGCGACATTTCGTCCGCGTCCCTGGTACCAATAGATCATCATGCTCCGGTATTCGCCGTTCTGAATCACATACTTGTTCGCGGTAAAGTTCGATCCGTCTGGCAATGTGACCGTGGCCTTGCCGGGTTCACTCAAGGTCCAACCTGAACCGGGCAAACAATTCAGCGGGCTGTGATAAGTGGCGCCCGTGCGTTGTGTTGCGTAATAGCCCACGTACAAATTGGCGACCTGACCCTCAGGTTTGCGAAAGTCTCTCAGCAGGTAATCGCTGGCTCTCAAAACCTCAAGCGTCGCGTCGTCCAATATTTGATCGGTTCCGATTCGCTGCCATGTACCGACATTCTGTGGGAAATCTTTCAGTTCCTTGCGCTCCACACGTGCCTCACCGAGATAGGCCCACGCGTTAACGAGGACCCCGGTCAGCAGGATCAGCAGCAGCAGGACGCCGAAACGCAAAGAAGATTTCATAGCTCTGAGCCTTCGGCCGAGACCACTGGACTGATAGAAACAGCAGTGTCAGGTTCAGGCGATTTCCTTTCCATTTGCTCGCCGTCGGCCTGAGCCGGCTTGAAGCGATCAAGTATCATGCCAATGCCGAATAAGAGGATAAAAGCGACGATATAGATGGCCCAACCCGAAAAAGAGTGGAAGAATCCGTCGGCGACGGCTGTTCCGTAATAGTGCGCCAGGACGCCGGTGCCGCTCACTCTGAATGCATTGGTCAGAATGGCAATTGGAACGGCTGACACGACCAGGATGGTTGAACGCCAGAACCAGTAACTCCTGAGCCAGCCGAAGCGTTTTCCTGAGTTGGGATCGTTGTCAGACGGCGTATGGGTGAAATAAGCGAACACGACCGCCAGGGTTAGAAGCGTCATTAGCGAGCGGATACCGCTGCAAGCCTCGACGACCTCGAGTTTCTTAGTATCAAAAGAGTTCAGCGGCTTGAGTTCGATGATGTTGCCCTGCCGCAATACGGGAATACCGACCAGGCTCATGGACCAGACGGCGAACCTGGAGGCAAACAACTGCAATGGAAACGCGATCTTGTTGAAGACGATCGTCGGAATCGGCAGTGCCAGGAAGAAGAGACCGAATGGGACCAGGAGCAGTTGCAGCAGTCTGAAACCCCAGAAATAGATCGTGATTCCAGCGAGTAGCAACAGGAGCGAGAGTCGCTGCGTGTAGAGTTCTGCGCCCGCAACACCGGCCCAAAGGGCGAATAGAGCAAACAGGATCGCACCACCGCCGAGGAGCAACGACGGATGGGCCTGCGTGCGGGCAAGCTTGGACCGCTGGGTCCAGATTATGTAGCCGATGATTAAGGGGATTAAGAGGCCGTGCGAGTAGTTTTCATCGTTCCACCAGTCACGGCCCAACTTGACCAGGACGGTGGCATACGCGAAGGCGATAGCGAAACTGATGGCGAGACCTTGCCACAGTTTCTTGGTGGCCGGGACACTCATTCCATATTCCTTGATGGCATTTCGCAAGAAAAGGGCAAGTTTTCCTACGAAAACCTTTTAGGTGACCGGTAAAGACTGTGCACCCTGTTTAGTAACGCGGGGAGAAGCTTATATCAAGTGTGCCCCGAGTGACAATCACCCGGGGCAGGTTTCTGCCAGATCTAGGAAAGGATTAAAGGGGGCGAAATCCCAGGTTCCTCGATCAGGAACCAGAGAGAAGTCATGGAGACTCTTGCCTTAAGCGAAGTGACAAAAGATCCCCAAGAAATAACTAACGTGCAGAGACGTCTTGGATCACCGATGTCCAAAAAAAGAACGATAGATGGAAACTGAGGTTCCAAGGTGCCAGGCCAGCAGGAGTATGACGATTGCCAATACCGCCAGATCCCACCATGTTGCCCGGTTTAGAGGAAGCAAGTATTGCGTCTGGTTACGCAGTCCTTCAAAACTATCTACCTCGGAGTTTCTGATGACCGATTGTGTCGCCCTGTACCACAAGATATAAACTGTCACAGCCCACAACAGACCCAACATCGAAAAGATTCTTCCGATCCTGTTGCGCGTTAGCAGACCGGTTGCCGTGACGATCAAACCAAGTGTGACTCCTATAAGAAAAGAATCCCTGAAGTTAAGACAACATGTCCGATGGATCTGATCGCTGAGTTCGAAGGTGCGAAGGTTGTAACCCAAATAGAAGGCGACCCGAAGCGCACTACCAATCGCGGTAAGTACGGCAATAATCAGGGCCGCGTTATGTGCCGGTTCAAGCTCTTTAAGCTTCTCAACTCGCATCTTAATTCTAACGCTCTTCCCTTTAGACAAAAGCGTTCAGTGGCTTGGTAGTAGACCACTACTTGCAGGCATCAATTCCCTCTCGCAGAGCTCGTTACGGATTGGAAGGACCACAATGCAACGCTCTATCCGGTGCAGTATATTCATAAATAATCTGCATGACTTGCTCACGTCCATCATCGAGGGTTGCACGTATGGTAATTCCCTCCGCGGAGTCCAGGTAGTCAACCCAATTTTCCGGGTGCACATTCGGTATTCGTTTGAATTTGTTCTTGTCAAGCTTTAAGTCGTTAACGAGAAGCGTTCTGTAAGGACTTACCGTTACTCTAAGAACAAAATCATTCGGCGCTTCGCGACGCGGCGATTTAGCATACTCACATGGGTCACTCGAATACACCACGTCCGCTCGCTCATTCTTGAGATCGTAACTGTAGATACCTCCAAGCCTAGTTTTCGGTGAACCGAGCATCCGTTCTACATCGGATCTCTTAGAACGCAAAGGCACAATGCCTCTCCAAGTATTTGGCGGTGTGTTGAGAGTCTGAATCTTAATGACGTCTTGGCACGCTTTGGCTGAGGGTAAATAGTCAATGTGCCCTGACGAGATCATCTGATTCAGTAACGACCAGAGCACCGCCACGATCGAGTTGGAGGTACGATATTGAGGTTAAGCCGATTCCCAGGAAAGTCGAATAGCTTAGTCGTCTCAGAATCATCTGACCTCCTAAAACAGGAGGCATAGACGTAAGTGGCTCAGGTTTCTGTTTTACCCTTGCGGGTTGCAGTTGAATGTGGTGACCGATAAAAACTGTGCACCTGTTGAGTAGTGCGGGGCAGAAGCTTATCTCAAATGTGCCTCGAGTGACAATCACCCGGGGCAGGTTTCTGCCACGCTTAGAAAGGATTAAAGGGAGCGTGGTTCCGCAGAATCCCGGCTTATTCGGTCGTACTAATCCTTCCTTGTCCAACCATAATCAATAGCGTATCGATACTCAGCCATCGGATCATCCGTATACTCCACGTGGATTTTGTATTGGCCCTTTACGAACGTTAATCTGTTTCCCCTCTGTTCAAGCCAAACCTGCATTGGCTCTTCTGTGCCAACTGTCCACCCTTTCGCCGAGAGGGTCCTGTCATAAAAACTCTTGACCTCGCCGTAAGGGCATTTGATTTGTAAAAATAGCCGATTGCGGGTCCGGAACCGTGGTTGAGTTCGACACCGTGAAAGTAGGTTATGCCACGCGGATCCTTTTCAAGACGGTCGAGTTCCGGGACTGCTTGCCTAACTCGAAAATCTTTGTCTTCCAGGGCAGTCTGAAGCAATTCTCTACAAGCATCGTTCTTCAATAACTCTCGTACCTTGCTGTTGATGCCTTCTACAATCTTGCGTTGTTCGCTCGATAACTCTACATCTCCCTGTACTGCGGGCGTGGGCGTTGGTGTCGCCGGACCGGCAGGTACAGGGTCCTGCGGAACACAACTCCTTCATCATAGCCGAGGAGGAGTAGATGTTGTCGCGCTCAGGGCTTCCGGTTCGTGAATTTTGTGTTGGTATTACACCCTAACTTTTCATCTGCTTTCGAAGGCCGGTAGATTATGCTTACTACTAACTCCTCACCTTCACCGCCTCCTCGACTCGATTGGGTTCGGATAGTGATTCCGATTAGGTTGTCGATGTAGTTCCAGACCTTCGGGGGATTGTCAATTTCAGGATAAGGAGAGAGTTCGTATCGCTTGTATCGATGGGTATCTAAATGCAGCTCCTTCAAAAGAAAGCTGGGATTTGGATTTACAGTTAGCTCGACGAGAGTACCTTTAGGGACATTCCAGTCAGCGCCTGTCGCGTCACAGCTTCCGTCAGAGTACTTTGCGACAATATCCTCATGGTCGGTTTCATAGGTTGCCGACGTTCCCCAATCACGCGCAGGAGATCCTAACAACGCTTCCACATCCTTCCGATCAGAACGCAACGGTGTCAGAGCGCGCCAGGAATTTCGATAGACGGGGGCACGCCGCCTAATGATGTCCTGGCAATCAACCGGGGAAGGATAATACGTCACGTGCATTATCTCGTTTTCCTGCTCGTCAACAGTATAGGTGATGCCCTCAGTGATATTGTCATACTCAAAAGTGTGTGGAAAAGGGTTAATCGGAGTTCTTCTGAATCTTTTCATGTCAAGCTTGAGATCCGAGATCTTTCGCTTAACAGTTGGCTCCACAAAGATCGACATGACAACGTCTTCATCCGCCAGGCATTTGCAGTTATCCTCTCCTAGCAGGCTGCTGAAAAATTGAGCGTTGATAGTTCTTTCGTCTTCATTGAATAGTTTTGCTTATCGATGATGTGCGATTTTCTTTCTAAAGTTGATCCCTTGAGTGGCTCATTGGCCACTTTGGTTCGCCTGCCTGAGCGCCTACGGTCAACTGGTCGCAGTGTCTTCCTTAAGCTGGTCCAGGTTTCTAATTCGGACCAGGTTATAGGCGGCGGTAGCGAACTTGAAGATCCAACCGACCAACCGCACTCCGCGGTGTCGGGTTTTGCGCAGCAGCCCCACCGTTTTCAACCAGCCGAAGATTTCTTCCACTCGTTTGCGCTTCTGTTGACTAACTTCATAACCAGGGTGGCGCGTGGTGCGCTGGTCGATCGCGCTGCTCCGTCCCTTGTTGTTTTGGGCCACGTGCGGCGTCACTTGGCAGGCGCGCAAATCAGCAACAAAGTCTCTGGTGTCGTAAGCTTTGTCGCCGCCCACGGTGACCCGCTTCTTTTGCGGTCGCTCTGCCAACATCAGCAGCGCCGCTTCTCGTTCGGCAGTGCCGCTGGCGCAGGTCAACAAGGCATTCACCACCAAGCCATTCCGATTCTCCATCAACACGTGGCCCTGATAAGCCAGTTTCGCCTCGCTGCCCTTGGTCTTCTTAAACAGTCGCAGATCCCCGTCAGTGGTCGATTCATGTGTTTTATTCGAGCGTTTCTGCCCATGGAAGTTCACCGTCGGATTACCCGGATCATCCGGCTTGTCGTCGGTGCCCCGCTTCGACTCATCCTTCGGCTGGAAACTTTTCAAGCTCGCCCAGCCTTCGACCATCGTGCCGTCCACAGTGAAATGCCCGTCCGACAAGAGTTCTTTGGTGCGCGCCAGTTCGAGCACTGCCGCAAAGAACTCTTCCGCGATTTCTCCTCGCAGCAAGCGGTCCCGGTTCTTGCTGAAAGTGGTCGCGTTCCAAACCTCGTCGTCCATGTTCAGGCCCACGAACCAGCGGAACAACATGTTGTATTGCAACTGCTCCATCAACATCCGCTCGCTGCGCACCGAGTAGAGCACTTGCAGCAACAACGCTCGCAGCAACCGCTCCGGCGCGATCGACGGGCGCCCGACGCGCGAATACAACTTGTCAAAGCGTGGCGACAGTTGCTTGAAGATTTCATCGGTCATCTTACGCAGCGGACGCAACGGATGATCCGCCGGCACACGTTGCTCTGGCGATATGTAGCTGTACATGCCCGCTTGTTGTTCGTGGTCTCCCCGCATTCTGCTCCTCCGCCTTTGACGTTGGACCAGATTATAGTTGACCGCGATCTACCCGCGGGAAGAATGTTTAGTTTTTCAGCAGCCTGCTAGAGGATCACATACCTGCACTAGTCCGGAATTGGCAGGATCGGGCGTAACAATTAACAACCAAGTGGGCAGTACATCCTCGCCCTGGCTATACCAGACTTCAAACCAGCGGTTTTCAGAAGTGCTCATTGCCTTGGTCCAATTCTTGGAATCATGAGATATAGACCATTATCTTGTTTAGATCGCAAACCGTTCTATTAGTTTCCTGCACGCCGCGATTTCATCGCGTTTATACAGGGCTTCTGCTTCTGCGATCTTCTCATCTTTTTGCTTGAGGTCTTGCCCCGAATGTAATCTTCGTTCTTCATGTAACCGCGAAGTTAGTTGGAGGACCACCAGTCACAAAAAGCACAAGAAGCACAAAGACGATCGAAGTCTCTTTGTGCTTTGTGTGCCTTATTGCGGCACTCCTGTCCCGTTTCTACGTCGACCCTATGCTATTGTAAACGTCTCAGCATACATTGCTCACGGTTGCAAAGAACAGATGACTACGCAGCGAATTGAACTCAAAGGCCTCTCGCAGGCTCAAATCGATCGCCTATTGCCAGAGGGACTGATCTCGCTTTGCTGGCGCGGCAGCGTCGCTCATGGGATGTATGTGCCGAAGTCCGATCCGGATTCGATTGACGATAAAGACGTGATGGGGATCTACATTGGCCCACTCGAGCACTACCTCGGCTTCGGTCGCAAAGATGTGTACGAGCAGTGGGAGGGTGAGTGGGATTGCGTGTTCTATGAGTTGCGAAAGTTCATCGGACTCCTGCTCAACTGCAATCCAAACGTCCTCAGTCTCTTGTGGCTCAAGCCGAACGGGATCATCTACGAGAACGAGATCGGCTCGCGTCTGCGTGAGCAGCGCGATCTGTTCGTGACGAAGAAGGCTTACCACTCCTTCTCGGGATACGCGCACGCGCAGTTCAAGAAGATGATCTCATTCAACCAGGAAGCACAAGCCTTGATGCAACGACTCGAAGAGCAACTCACCTCATTCGGCATCAATCCTGACTCGTGCGACGCCGGCCATTCGCTGCGCACGTTAGAGGACCAGCCGTTTGTCGGCGCGACAACAGAGATGATGGAAGTCGTGAAGCTGTATCGAGGTGAGCGACGTCGATTCTACAGCGGCGGTTACATGGGTACGAAGCGTCGAGAACTCGTCCGCCGCATCGGCTATGACGCCAAGAACGCTGCGCACTTGATTCGACTGTTGCGTATGGGGATCGAATTCCTGACTGAAGGCACGCTGCACGTCGAACGTGCTGACGCTCCGGAGTTGCTGGACATCAAGCGTGGTGCGTGGCCGTTGGAGAAAGTGAAAAGCGAAGCGGAGCGCTTGTTCCAACTTTCTCAGGAAGCATACGTGCGTTCTTCACTACCCGCCGAGCCTGACAGTGATAGCGCCGAGCGTCTTTGCGTCGAGATGATCTCGTCCTACCATCAGCTCAGTCGCGCTTGAAAAGAATGCTCGCGCAAAGGCGCAAAGGAAGCCGCAAAGAAAGGCCTCCGGAAGCCGAAGGTCCTAACTTTGCGTCTTTGCGCCTTTGCGTGCGAATTCCTATCTGCGTAATCTGTGGACCATGACTTCCCTGTTCTCCACTCCCAAACCCGTTGTTGGCGTCATTCATGTCGGTGCGCTGCCGGGGACGCCGCGTAGTTCGCAAACCGTTTCGGAATTGGTTCAGTCAGCCAGGGATGAGGCGAGGATTTATCGCGAGTGTGGCGTCGATGGTGTGATCATCGAAAACATGCACGACGTGCCGTATCTGCGTGGTGAGGCAGGACCGGAGATCGTGGCTGCGATGACGGCAATAGGAACAGAAGTAAAGAACGAATGCCGTCTGCCGGTCGGGATCCAGATACTCGCCGGTGCAAACATCGAAGCGATGGCCGTGGCCCACGCAGCCGGACTCGACTTCATACGCGCCGAAGGTTACGCATACGCCCACGTCGCAGACGAAGGACTAATACAAGCGTCCGCCGCGAACCTGTTACGTTATCGTCGAGTGATCGGCGCTACGCGCGTACAAGTCTGGACGGACGTGAAGAAAAAGCACTCCGCACACGCGATCACCGCCGATGTCACACTCGGTGAAACTGCGGAAACCGTCGAATTCATGGGCGCTGACTGCGTGATCGTTACGGGAAACGCTACCGGCCTGCCGCCGAAAGTCGCCGACATCGAGGAAGCGAAGTCTCATTGTCACCTGCCGATCTTTCTTGGTTCCGGCATCAGCGAGCAGAACATCGATCAGTTCTACGGTAGTGCCGACGGATTTATTATCGGGTCCGCTTTCAAAGTCGACGGACTATGGTCCAACACCATCGATCCCTCGCGCGTCACGACGTTTATGAACCTGATACAGACTCGCGCCCGGTAACGAAGAATTCCGTACTCAATGAACGTCGCGATTGAATAGAACGACCTCGCACGGCCGCGCCTCGTTTTAATCTGCCTACTCGCTTGGCGGCACGTAATCTTTAACATCGGAAAGCAACTCAATCTTTCTAGCATCTATGCGAAACTTCGGCGCATAGCAGCCGGGTGAGTTATACGCGTCGAATCGACCTTCAACAATCGCGTCCGCAACCCTCTTTTGTGGGTTATAACCCGCTTGTCTCAGACTGTCAGAGAAGAGAACAAATCTTGCGCTGGTATCATTCTCAAACTCGATGAGCGAGATCAACGCTTCAACGGAATCACACTCCTCATGTATATACATTCCGCCATTTGAGAAGATCAATCGCCCTCTGACCCGCACGGTTTCCCCGTTATAAGACTCGGCATTGTTCGCTACCTGGCAGTAAGGTGTGGCACGTAACCGGAACGAAACGGAAGAAGAGCCAAGTCCGACGCTGAGGCCCAACAACAAGGCGATCACCATTGCGCTCGACTTTTTCATCGCTAAGTTAGACCCTCACCCCGCGATTAAGTTCCACGATTACGCTGCCTGCATCTCAGGCTTACCGGGCGCCTTCTCGCCCTTCTCCTTCGCATCAGGCGCGCCCTTTTCAGCCGCGGCGTTTTCGATCTCTGAATTTATCTCACCACCGATGAGGACCGCAGTCCCGGTGAAGTAGAGCCAGAGCATCAGGATGATAACAGCACCGAGTGATCCGTACGTTGCGCTATACGAGTCGAAGAAGTGCAAGTAGATGCGAAACGCAAGCGACACCAGCAGCCATAGCGCGACTCCGATCGCCGCGCCAGGCGTCAACCAATGCCACGCTTGCTCCCGCAGGTCGGGTGCGAGGTAGTAAATCAAGGCAAACGCGAACATCATGCAGGCAAGCACGACCGGCCACTGAATGATCTTCCAGACAAGCGGAAACACGGGACCAAGACCAAACGTGTGAGCCAGCCAGTCTGCGATATGACCTCCAGCAACAACGAGAAGCAGCGCCACGATAATGAAAACTGAGAGCGCCATCGTCAAGCCAATCGCAGTTAATCTCTGTTTCCACCACGGACGACTTTCTTTAACGTCGTACGCGACGTTCAGCGAAGTCGTGATCGCGCTAAGACCATTCGACGCAGCCCACAACGCAGCGAGGAGTCCGAACGACAGTTTTCCACCACTACTCGCCGCAGAGACTTGCCACATCGTCGTGTCGAGCAATTGAAACGCTGACGGCGGCATAACACGAGCGAGATAGCTGAAAAGAGCGTGACGCGCACCCGTTCCCGGGCCGAGCACGAAACCAATGATCGAAGTGAGAAAAATCAGGAATGGAAAGAGCGCGAGCAGGAAGTAGTATGACAACTCCGCTGCACGTCCAAAGACTTCATCTTCCTGAATTTCATGCCAGACTCGTTTCGCCAATTCGCGCCAACTGAGACCGCCCAGCTTCCAAAGCGATGACATGTGAGTATCCCCCTTGTTATGTCTCCACTCGGGACGACTGGCAAATATCGTAGTGTTTAAGAAATGCCACGCTGGCGAGCAATCTGACGAGATCACTGTCTCAATAATGATCACAAATGATCTTTAGTCGTACCTTTTTCTTCTGTTGTTCGAGCGACGGATTGATTAAGGCGGGTGTTGCGTTACAATTTCTTATCCCCTGGAACTTTCTTTTCCGAGAGTGTCGATCTTGCACTGCGCCGTTCGACTCTATTTCGGAGACGGCAATTCTTAATTGATGAACCAGCAAGTGAAAGGAATGTTATGGCAACTAAACCGACCAATGAACAAGCTCAATTACATTTACAGGTTTATGATTTGCGCCGTGAGGCGCGTCTGAGACAAGCGCGCGACTGGTTTCAGCGGAACTACCACGTCGACACGCTGGAAGACGCGAACCGGATCGCTGCTCCAGGGACAGAAACCGGCGCTTTTCTCGGAATGGTGATCGGTTACTGGGAGCAAGCCTGTGCGCTGTTGAACTACGGCCTCCTCCACGAAGATCTCTTCTTCGAAACGAGTGGCGAATTCTTCGGCGTGTGGGAACAGCTCAAGACCGTTTTGCCTCAGTTCCGTGAGGCCTACCACGAACCAAACCTACTCTCGAACCTCGAGAAGGCCGCGAAACGCTACGAACAATGGGCTGAAAAACGCAGCCCGGGTCACATCGCTGCCATGAGGCAGTACATGCAGCAGGAGCGAGCCAAAGCTAAATCCGCGAAGGCGTAAGCGTTTAAGCGCAAGACGGCACCCGGAAACTGCTAGCTCGATTAGTAGGGGTGGCCCTCCGTGGCCACCCCATCTTTCTTTCTTGTTATTCATCCG
>JBIOVO010000118.1:0-11266 GCA_044867735.1 Pyrinomonadaceae bacterium
CACCCCTACAAAGACGGGACGAAAGTATTTGGATTCGGATAGGCTTGTAGGGGCGGCCCTCCGTGGCCGCCCGTGGTTTTGGTAGTCTTCTCTAGAATATGTCGACCAACTCTCAGGAAACGATTCAACGCATACTTGATGAGTGCCGCACGATCGCCGTCGTGGGACTTTCGTCTGATTCGTGGCGCCCGTCGAACAGCGTCGCTGCGTACATGCGACGCGTTGGCTACAGAGTCATTCCGGTTAATCCGAATGAGACGGAAGTCTTCGGTGAAAAGGCTTACCCGGATCTCGCTTCTGTACCTGAGAAGTTTGATTTGGTTGACATCTTCCGGCGGTCCGACGAAGCAGGCAAAGCTGTTGACGAAGCGATTGCGGTCGGCGCCAAGGCAGTTTGGTTACAGGAAGGCGTCATCGACAAGGCCGCAGCGCAACGCGCCCTCGATGCCGGCTTGTTGGTGGTGATGGATCGCTGCTGGCTGAAGGAGCACATTCGTGTCAACCGCCAGCAATAGAATTCGCGCGGTTGTGATTACGGCGAGTGATGCGTGTTCGCGCGGCGAGCGCGAAGATACGTCTGGCGAGACGTTGAAACAACTGCTCGCAGATCTCGGCGCGGAGATCGTTGCAAGCAAGATCCTCTCCGACGATCTCGATCCGCTTGCACAAGCGTTACGTGAGTTTTCCGAACGCGAGGACGTAAACCTGATCATCACCACTGGCGGCACGGGTCTCGGTCCCCGCGACAACGCTCCCGAAGCAACTCAACGCGTCATCGAACGCGAAGCACCCGGCATCGCCGAAGCCATTCGGGCCAAGTCGTTAAAGGTCACAAGAATGGCGATGATCTCGCGTGGCGTGTGCGGCGTCGCCAACAGGACTTTGATCGTCAATCTTCCCGGATCTCCAAAAGCGGTGCGCGAGAGTTTTGCCGTGATCGCACCGGTCCTTCCACACGCGCTCGATCTGCTCGCCGGAAAAACCGAACACAGATAAACACGGATACTTACGGATCGATCCGCGTTCATCCGTGAAATCTGTGGTTAAGTTTTACTTTGCACCCAAAGGCATGCTCAAAGAGTCCGAGGCGCCGCTCGGCCTCCGTCAACTCGTGCTCACACTCGACCGTACTATTCGCCTCAATATGCACCACACCTCTGACGCGCTTGCAAAACACGTCCTTCACACGATTATCGTGTCGCCTGTCCAACGCGTCCGCGAGTCGCAGTATCCCCGCCAGTCGTGAAACAGTTTGACGATCCGAAGTACTCAACACGGCATAGGGCGGATGTTGTTCCTTCGGCTGCGAGCCCTTGTGATAACGCGCGATGTTTGCGATCACCGCACGTTCGCTCTCAGAGAAACCCGTCAACTCAGAATTCTCGATCAAGTAGAACGAGTGTTTGTGATGCGACTCGTGCGCGATGTGATAACCAACGTCGTGCAGCAGCGCTGCCGCTGAAAGCAACAGCCGTTGATGCCGCGTCAGGTTTGCGCTTGACGCGAGTGCGTCAAAGATCGTTTCAGCGAGTCGCGCAACCTGGTGCGCATGAGCCTCTTCATATCCGAACCGCCGGCCGACCGCATGCACGCCGCGAAGCTTCTGATCGGCAATGTCCGGCATTGGCGGGCGCGACTGTGCTTCCCAGTCGCGCAAGCGATCGATAATCACTCCTTCACGCAGCGCCCATTCACAGGTATGAAGCGACTTCACTTTAAGTGCGCGCATCGTGCCTTCAAGGATCAGACCACCGGCAACGATGATCTCGGCGCGTTGCGCCGTGAGTTGCGCTGAGGTTCTGCGTTCGGCAATTGTCATCGACGCGAGTGTGTTGTTGAACTGCGCGAGCTCACGCACGTCGATTACAGCTTCCGAGGGCTGGACCATTTGCTGGTTTGTTGTTCGTTCGCGCAACGCTTTTCCGATGGCGAGAATCGTCCCAGAGGTGCCGGTGACGTTATCCCACTGCGCGTCGTGCAACTCGCGCGCAGGACGTTCGAGCGCCGCACGGATCTCGGAGCGCAAGTTTTCAACCTGTGTAGCGGCAGGAGGATCTGAAGTTAAGTAACGCTCTGTCAGACCCACGGCGCCGAGTTTGATCGAGAGGAGCGAGAGTGGAAGACCGTCGCGAAAGATCGAGATTTCTGTCGAGCCGCCGCCGATGTCGATGTTCAGCGTCGAGAGTTTCTTCGAGCTGCAACCGTGCGAAGCGGCTAAGCCGATCAAGCGCGCCTCTTCGATACCGGAGAGTACTTCAACTTTGATACCGGTTTTATGTTCGATTGCTTTGATGAAGTTCGCTGAGTTATTTGCTTCACGAACTGCGGCAGTCGCGGTCGCTACGATGCGCTCTGCGCCACGTGCTTCGGCAATCGAGCGAAGGCGCCGAATGCAGTCGGTCGCTCGCAGTATGGCGCCGCGGCCCAGGTGGCCTTTGAGTAATGTTTCATGGCCCAGCCTGACGACTTCTCGTTCACGCGACAGCACTGCGAACGAATCGCTTGCGGCAGCGTCAACCACAACGAGTTTGATTGAATTTGAGCCGATGTCGATCGAGGCAAACTTCAAGAGAGGGCCTCTTTGTTGAGGTCAACGACGTTTCCCGTGGTTTTGGCCGTGGCGGGTTTATCTCGTAGAGGTCGTAGCAGACTGACCTTTTCTTCGGTTGCCGGGCGTGGTTCGTCGAGTAGTTTTGCAACTGAACGCCGCAGGTCAGACGCGACACTGCGAACAGATCTCGAAGCGTTGACCACGTGAAATCCAAACTCGCCACTCATGCGATCGAAGACCTTCAACATGCGAGATTGATACTCGATGAAGCTGTCGTAAAAGTCTTCACCGAGATGCAGGTCCATGCCTGATTCCCAGTAGTCAAAACCCCGGCCGGAACTCAACACGCGTTCGACCAGTTGCTGCGGCGATGAGATCCGCAGGTAGAACACAGCATCAGGAACGAAGGCCATACTGTAGATCGATCGTATCCAGGCCGAGTCGATTCCGCGCACCTCAGCGCGCGCGAGCGCCGAATAGATGTATCGATCTGTTAAGACCACAAAACCCGCGCGCAGCGCCGGCAGCATTTCATTCTCGAGGCGATCGACGAAGTCCGTCGCGTAAAACAGTTGCATCGTGAGGCGGCCGAGAGTGTGTCCGGTCTTTGCTTCTTTGATTCCACGTCCTGCAAGGATAGATCGCGTCATGCCGGTGTCGAGCACGGCGTGTCCACGCGACTCGAGCCAGGTGCGCAGCAACGCGATATGCGTCGAGCGACCGACGCCGTCAGTTCCTTCCACGACGATCAGCTTGCCGCTGTATTCTTCCCGCTCGACGCCCGGTAAAGGCGTGCCGTATGACTGTTTGTGATTAATGTGACTTTCCTCGTCTCTTCTTATTTAAGTGTTGACTGATTAGTAAGCGCATCTCGCGTTGTTGTCGTTCGATCGAACGGCTTGCATCAATCACAGTCAAGCCAAACTCTGACACCATCCGGTCATACTCTTCCAGTATCTTGCCCTGAAAGATCGTAAAACTCTCTTCCGCTTCGTCAGAGAAACCGACGTCCATGCCGGCTTCGTAGTACTTCAAACTTGGTCTGCCGGAAACGATGCGATCGATGGCGATATCGAGTGGCGCTCGGAAAAAGAAAGCCACGGTTGGTTTGACGGCAAATGAGTAGACGTCTCTTACCCAGGCGCGATCGCAACCGCGTGCCACGTCGCGAGCGAACGCCGTGTAGATGTAGCGATCGGCGAGCACGATGGCACCGGCTTTCAGTGGCGGAATGATGTCGCGTTCCGTGCGATCGGCGAAGTCAGTCGCGTGCAGCAGAGAGAACGTGGCCGGCGTGAACAGATGGCGCTTCTTGGCGCGTTTTGTCGTATCCTTGACGAGCGGGGACGAATTCCACTCGGAGAAGAAAACCGGATACCCTTCGGCTTTCAGCCACTGATAAAGCAGCGCGAGTTGTGTTGATTTGCCGCTCCCGTCGGTACCCTCGACGACGAAGAGTTTGCCGGGAAATCGATGTTGGCCATAGGAAATCATCGGCGCAAGAGCCTAGGTTATCAGTGTTACAGGAATGTGAAACAACTGTTTGAAATAGGGCCCTGATGAGAACTTTGTACCTCTTACGACATGCCAAATCAAGTTGGGGCGACGCCTCGTTGAGCGACTTCGATCGGCCACTGAAACGACGTGGCAGAGATGCGGCTGAGGTCGTAGGCAAGCACCTCGCTACTGAGAAACTCAAGCATCCGTTAGTACTTTGCTCGCCGGCGGTAAGGGCACGCGAGACGGCGCGCATCGTCCTGGACAATGCCAAATTGCACGCGGACGAACGCTTTGACGAGCGTATTTACGAAGCCTCGCTGGGTGATCTATTGCAGGTTGTCTCAGAGATTCCGGATAACGTGCAGGTGGCGATTATGGTGGGCCACAATCCGGGCTTTGAGCAGTTGCTGGCCCATTTGACCGGCGAACACCGGCCGATGCCAACCTGTGCTTTGGCGAAGATTGAGTTGAAGGATTGGAAGACGGTCGAGGTTGGCGAGGGAAGCCTGGAGTGGTTTTTAACGCCGAAGGAACTCTAGCGATCGCTAACGAAATCGCCGTAGACGGTTCGTTTCTGCGCGGTCAGGTGGTTGCTTAGGATCTGGTAGAAGCACTTCAGGCAGACGCCTTTCGCTTCTTCTTCCTTGTCGTCGCGAATCTTCGCTCCGCACCAGGTACACTGGACTTCAAAGGGTTTCTTTTCTTTACGTTGTTCTTGCATGGAGCGAAGCGTACTCGCGGCGGATTACACTGACGTATCAAAGTCGTTAAATGCCTGTTAAGAGTTTTCTCGCGCAAAGGCGCAAAGGAAGACCTCTGGCAGCCGCAGGTCTTAACTTTGCGTCTTTGCGCCTTTGCGCGAGAGAGTTTTTTTTGACTAGCTAATGGAGTCGTATGGAACTAGGGCGAATCAGTGCGATCTTTCGTTACCCGGTCAAGTCAATGGCCGGGCAATTGCTCGACGTTGCAAACCTCGGTTGGCATGGCATTGACGGCGATCGCCGCTTTGCGTTTCGCCGACTCAATGACAATAGCGCGTTCCCCTGGCTCACTGCGAGCAAACTGCCGGAGTTGATTCTCTATAGACCATTCGGGCCCGACGGCAACGTGCAGGTTCGCACACCGGACGGTAACGAGTACGAACTCTCAAGCAACGAACTAAGAGAGGAAATCTCGCACCGGTATGGCAATGCTGTCGAACTGATGAATCTCAAGCATGGCATTTTCGACGAAGCGAGTGTTTCGGTCATCAGTCTTAGCACAGTGCATGGCATCGAGCGTGAATCAGGCCGGGACATCGACCTGCGCAGATTCCGAGCAAATGTCGTGATTGAAACGAATCATGCGGAACCGTTTGCGGAAGACAAATGGGTGGGCCGGACCTTGATGTTTAGTGACAATGGACCAGCCGTGAGGCTCACGATGCGCGACGAGCGCTGCGTCATGGTCAATCTCGACCCCGACACCGCTGCGAAAGACTCTGAAGTGATGAAGACCGTCGTTCGTCTAAACGAGAACTGCGCCGGCGTGTACGGCACGGTTGTCAACGTGGGCGAGCTACGTGTCGGTCAAATCGTAACCACAGATTTCACGGATTAAGACGGATCAGATCCGTAATAATCCGTGAAAATCTGTGGCTAGTGTTTTACTGCGTCGTCAACGACGTATCGTCGATGACGAACGATGTTGCTAAGGTGACGTCCTCCGTTCCGAGGAAGTAGACGCGGATGGTCTGCCCCCTGAAGGCGGTGACATCAAAAGTCCTCTGCACGTACCCAGTCGACTCGTTCAGGTTCGAGAACGTTGCAAGAGTTGTCAGCACCTGGTTGCTGGAATTGCGAATCTGCACTTGCAACCGATCGAACGCCGTGGTGGTGGTCGTTTCGGCCGAAGTGATCTTGAGCCAGAAACTTAACGTCACGGTGTTCGCGCTTGCCGGAATTGCTACCTGCTGGAACAACGTATCCGTGTGCGTGACGCCGTAGCCGTTGAGCCAGGCATTGAATGAACCGGTTCGGGGTGGCTGTTGCGTCGAGCTATTGATCACGCCCGCTGTCGCGGTCCAATTCGCACTACCCAACTCGAATCCCGGATTGAGCAACAACTGTGCGCCACCCGGCGGAGGTGTCGGAGTTGGTGTCGGTGTCGGCGTAGGAGTCGGCGTCGGCGGAGGCGCGCCGGTCAACAACGAGAAGAGCAGCCGGTTGGGTGAGCCTGTTCCCGGATTCGTCACCTTGTTCAGTGTCGAGCCGTTAATGATCGCCGCCGTTACTGTCGCCGGCGATGCACTCGGATTTGTTTCCAGGAACAACGCTGCTACGCCCGCGACGTGCGGCGTTGCCATCGAAGTGCCCGAGATCGTGTTGGTCGCTGTGTTGCTCGTTCTCCACGCCGACGTGATGCTGCTGCCGGGAGCAAAGATGTCGAGACACGTACCGAAGTTTGAGAACGACGAACGCGCATCCGTCGTCGTTGTGGACCCCACCGTAATCGCGTTGGCCACGCGAGCTGGAGAAGAGTTACAAGCATTCGTATTCTCGTTGCCCGCGGCGACCGCATAAGTGACTCCATCGTTGATGGAATTGTTCACCGCAGTATCGAGCGCCGAGGAAATGCCGCCACCCAAACTCATGTTCGCAACTGCGGGTGCGCCCGCCTGATGATTCGAGGTAACGAAATCCACGCCCGCAATAACACCGGAGTTGGTTCCGTTACCGCTTGAATCGAGTACGCGAACGGCGACGAGCGTGACGTTCTTGGCAACGCCCCACGTCGAGCCGCCGACGGTGCCTGCGACGTGTGTGCCGTGACCATGGCCGTCATTCGAGCCGAGACCATCATTGATTGCCGTAAAGCCGGAGATTGCGCGACCGCCGAAATCAACGTGCGTCGTCCGGATTCCGGTATCGATGATATAGGCCGTAACTCCGGAACCAGTGGCGTTGAAGTTGTAAGTTTGGTTGAGAGGCAGATCACGCTGATCGATGCGATCGAGTCCCCACGTGGCGTTTGTTTGAGTTGCTACGAGGCTGACCACGCCATCTTCTTCAACAAACGCAACGCGCGGATCCTCTGCGAGCCGCGCGGCTTGTTGCTCAGAGATGCGCACCGAGAAACCCTTGATGGCGCGGTGGAACGTGTGACCGCCATTGCGATCGCCACCGAAATCGCGCGAGAGACGAAGCGCTTCGCCATCGACGTCGGCAACGTTGTCTTTGAGCACAACGATATATTGATTGGCGATTCGCTTGTCCGCGTTGGTGCGACGGAACTTCGAACCGCCCGAAGAATTCTGACCCTGAACAGCAGTGAAGACCAACACTGCGACTGATATAGCTACTAGCGCAAAAACTGCGACCGTTTTCCTCATTTTTCCTCCAGTGACAACGAACAGTTTGCTGGGATGAATGGGAGCTTCAGACGTCGGATTGGGAGTAACTAACTGGGAGTGAGACTCTTCGTGAGGGTGACTACTCTGTCTTCTGGGTCCGCAGATGATAGAGCCACGTGCCGCCGAAAATCAATCCGAAAAATCTTTTCAGCAAACTTCGGATCAAGTAGTCTTTTCCTCACTCTGAAGACAGCCGAAGGGACGTCTCACCATGTCACGAAATCAAAACCGCCGATTCTCACGTTTGCTGCTGGTTCTTGTTCTCGCAGCACTCGCTTACGCGAGTTCACTGACCAGCGCTCAAGTGGCGCAGGAAAGTGCAGACGCTAAAGCTGTCAGAAGATGGCTCGGCGCCAACGCGATTCGTCTGAACACAGTCGAGGCGAGGAATGGTTTCGCGGACATGCAACCGCTGAAGAAGGTCGTTGGCGAGGCTCGCATTGTCTCACTGGGCGAAGCTACTCACGGTACGCGCGAGTTCTTCCAACTCAAGCACCGCATGCTGGAGTTTCTCGCCACCGAGAAAGGCTTCACGATCTTCTCGATCGAAGCCAACATGCCGGAAGCCTATCGCTTGAACGACTACGTTCTAAACGGAACCGGCGACCCGGCGAAGCTCATCAAGGGAGTGTATTTCTGGACCTGGGACACGGAAGAAGTGCTCGACATGGTCCAGTGGATGCGCGAGTTCAACAAGTCGGGCAAAGGGCGTGTGCAGTTTACCGGCTTTGACATGCAGACTCCCGACGTCGCGGCGGTACTCGTACGCGAGTTCGTCGCCAAAGCCGAACCAAACTACTCGGCAACCCTGGGCCGCGCGATCGATCAGATCAAAGTCGTCAGCCCCGGCAATACGTTCGGCGTGGCGACCGCGACGTTTCCGATCAAAGACGCGGCGGGCAAGAAGATTCGTTTCAGTGGTTACATCAAAACCGAAAACGTCGCGAACGGTTTTGCGGGTTTGTGGTGGCGAGTCGATGGCCCATCGGGCGTACTTGCATTCGACAACATGCAGGACCGCGGTGTTACCGGGACCACGGACTGGAAGCGTTACGCTGTCGAACTCCCCGTCGCAGCCGATGTGAAGAACATCAATTTCGGAGGGATCCTCGTCGGTAGCGGCGCCGCCTGGTTCGACGGACTTTCGGTCGAGGTCGACGGGACGCCATACACGGACAAAACCACGTTTGACCTGGGCTTCGAATCGCCCACGCCGAAGGGCTTCCGCACAGGCGGCGGTGGTTATCAAGTAGAGTTGGATTCGCAGGTGTTCCACGACGGTAAGCAGAGTCTTCGTATGAAGCGCTCAGGTGATCCACCAAAAGCCACGGAGCCAAAAGTCGCATCGGCCACGTGGAAAGAGGTCGTGCAACATCTTGAAGCGGCTCGCGAGACGTACGCGAAAAAACAGATCGCCACCAGCGACATTGACTGGGCTATTCAAAACGCGCGCGTCGTGCTACAAAGCATGCAAATGCGGGCAAGCGAAGTCTCACGAGATCAAAGCATGGCCGACAACGTCAAGTGGATCCTGGACCAGAATCCCGGCGCGAAGATCGTGCTCTGGGCACATAATGGCCACGTCTCAACAACCGATACGGTCGGGTACTATCCGATGGGGGCCGCGCTGCGCAAGATGTTTGGCAATCAGATGGTTGTTTTCGGGTTTGCCTTTAACCGGGGTACTTTCCAGGCGATAGAGATGCCTTTTCCTTCGAAGCGAGGCTTGCAAAATTTCACCGTCAATCCCGCCGAAGGAAGCTTGGATTCGTTTCTCGCGTCTGCGGGACTTCAAATCGCCGCCATCGATCTGCGAGGGTTGCCAAAGCAGGGCCCGGTCGCAAACTGGTTCAAGGAACCGAGAGTGAGCCGGCGCATCGGCGCCGGGTACGGTGAGGACTTCGCTGCCAACTTCCTTGTCAAACAAGTCGTTCCAGAACTCTACGACGTTCTCCTCTTTGTTGAGAACACCACCGCAGCGAGGCCTTTGAAATGAAGCTGACTTCGGATCAAGAGTTTGCGGCAATCTGTCGCGAGATCCGCGACGAGAACCTGACGCTTGAAGCGTGGGATGAGATCTGTTCGGACGATATGTTTCAGAGTGAGCACTTCTGCGGCGGGTTCGAAAACACCGAAGACCAGTTTACTTTCAGCTACTACCACGCGGACGGGCAAGAGTACTGGTTTCAGATAACGTTGGAAGAAGCTCAGCGAATCGCAGCGGGCGAAGAGATCATCCTTGATCTCCGGCCTGCTGGATCTTGAGATCCGGGCGAGTCAAAGAAAGACTTCTCACGCAAAGACGCAAAGGCGCAAAGGTATGACCTCCGGTAGCCGAAGGTCTGAACTTTGCGCCTTATGCGTCTTTGCGTGAGTAACTCCTGTTTTTCAGGAAAAACAGCTCACGTTCAGATGCAATTCATCTCAACTGCAAAATAAAACTTTTCTCTATCCCCTCAGTTAACATTTTGGTAACATCGCTGCCCAACGACGCCGCCTCCTGATGGCGTCAATGGAAGCCTGAACCGACGCACGCCACACACGACTACGCCGGTGACGATCTGGGAGGAACGAGTCAATGCACCCCAGAACCCACAGGAAATATTTTTCTCTCAAACACTTTCAGGTGTGCGTGGTCCTGCTCGTCTCGGCACTCCCCGCGCTTGCTACTGAAAACGTCGTCGTTCGTCAGAACGTCTCCAAATCAAACCGCGAAGAACTCGCACGGAGACTACGCACCATCACCGGCTGGAGTGAACTCGCCTTCAATAGCGATGGCGCACTACGGCTCGGCAGCGGTCATGCTAGCGGCGGTTCAAAAGCCGCACGCGATCTACTCAATCGAACGCTCTCCGGCCATCGCATCATCCTCTTCGAAGACGCGAGTTCGCGTAAGGATGTTGTTTTTTGCCGCGTCGTTTTAGGATCGTTGGACCAGGCGCCTGACGCGGAGGTCTATGCTGTCCTCATCGACTTCGCCGACTTCCGTCAGGTAAGCGGCGACAAGCCGGCGCGCGCGGCGTTCGATGTTGGCTGGGCAGTGCTTCACGAAATCGACCACGTCGTTGCCGGCTCCGAAGATCCGCAGGCAGATGTGCCGGGCGATTGTGAGAGTCACATCAACCGAATGCGACGTGAGCTGGGCCTTCCGGTTAGAAACAGTTACTTCTTCAGCTTCCTGCCGGTGAGGAACGACGGGTTTCTCATCAGCCGATTTGTCCGGTTGGCTTTCGAAGAAACCGCTGGTCCAAGTTCCAAGCGCAGACGCTACTGGCTGATCTGGGATGCGGCTGTTGTTGGTGGTTTGACAGAACCCTCGGAGCTTACCGGCGCGCTCACTCCGAAGAATTAAGACCTGGCGATCTTCTGTTTGGTGTGGACCTGGCTTTCGAGCGCGTCTCGCGAACTTCTTCCGACATTTCCTGAAGCGCAGAATGGACCCGCAGGATGACGTCTTTTAACTGACGGAGCTCTTGCGGAGTTTTCTTTTCAGCCAGAAGTGCGGCAGCTATCTCGCTGCTGAGTTCGTTAGAAATAGCCATAAATCTTTGGGATCTCTGAATTGCCGAGGCTTTTTTTGAAGAGTGGGTATCCTAAGTTTTTGGTGTTACGTTCGTGTTAATTCGAAGTTAATTAACCCCATAAAACAAACTTCCCCAGACCGAGAGGTTTTTTTCACCACAAAGACACAAAAGACACGAAGTAAATCCTCATTAAGAAATCTTTGTGTCTTCGTGTCTTTGTGGTTAATGCTGTCCAGGGCCTCAGACCACTTAACAAACATTTAAGGTCATATTCACTGATCTTTAACCTCCAGTCGATAG
>JBIOVO010000119.1:0-15691 GCA_044867735.1 Pyrinomonadaceae bacterium
CACCCCTACAAAAGAGCGACGTGAGAGTGATATTTCGGAAGGATCTGTAGGGGTGGCACTCCGTGGCCACCCGTTCCTGCAAGAATGTTTACAACTGATGTCGTCATCGTGGGGGGCGGACCGGCGGGCGCCAGCGTCGCACTCGAGCTTGCGCGACGAGGGCTCTCGCCGGTTGTGATCGAAGCGCAGCCTGCGGCCCGGCTAAAGGTTGGAGAATCTCTTCCTCCGAACGTCAATCCTTTGCTCGATCATTTCGGCCTAACCGAACGATTGCGCCAGCGAGGAAATCTTCCCTCACACGGAAACCGGTTCGTGTGGGGATCCGATTCGATCAGGGAGCGAGACTTCATCTTCGGAACCAACGGCGACGGCTGGCGGCTGGACCGCCGCACGTTTGAAGAAGAACTGATGCGCGCGGCAGTCGAGGCGGGTGTTGACTGGCGTTACGATCGCCGCCTCACCTCGTGTGAGAGGAATCGCGACGGTTGGATGGTGAGTGTGAAATCTCCGGATGGCGTGGAGACGTATCACACCAGGTTCGTCGTGGATGCCAGCGGGCGCGAGGCTCACCTTGCGAGATCAGTGGGCGCTCAGCGCGTCACGTACGATCGGCTGATCGGTCTCGCGTTCTATTTCGATCGAGCTTCAGATAAAACGGGAACGGACGATTCATTCACGCTCGTCGAGGCGGGCTCCTCTGGCTGGTGGTATTCGTCGCGGCTGCCGGGCGGGAAGTTAATTGCGGTTTACATGACTGATGGCGACCTGCTCGATCGCCGTGCTGGCTGGCCCGAGCTTTTGAACAAGGCAAAGCATACGGCCGAACGCGTTTCTGAATACGACAGTGTGAACACGTCACCACGGATTCTGCCGGCGCATAGCGTTAGACTAACGAGAGTTGCTGGTGAAGGCTGGCTCGCGGTCGGCGACGCGGCAATCGCCTTTGATCCGCTTGCTTCGCATGGAATCTCAATGGCGATGAGCAGCGGTTTTCACGCGGCCACGGCGATCGCCGGCTATCTCGATGGCAACACCCATAGCTTGCAACCCTACGAGCGCATCATCGATGCTTCATTCGCGCGTTACCTGCTCATGCGACACGAAACCTACCTCACCGAACGCCGCTGGCCACATGAGCCATTCTGGCAGCGTCGTCACACCAGCCGCAAAAAAGCACAAACAGCACAAATGTAAAGACCTCCGGCTGCCAGAGGTCTTGCTTTGCGTCTTCCTTTGCGCCTTTGCGCCTTTGCGGGGGAAGCTTTCTTAGAGCACCTCCCGCTTCTCAGTCACCAACCTGCCAACCACTACCGGAACCATCACCAACAACGGCAACACAACCACGAAAACCGTATGCTCCAGAAACGCGAAGCCCTGGCGATACGATCCATTCGCGATCGGAACACCCAGCGTAATCGCGTAGTAGACGACCAGCGGAAACACCAACATCCACTTTGATCGCCCACCGGATTCCAATCGCTCAGAAACCACAAAGAGCAGCAACAGAAATCCGAAGTACACGACGATCCCCTCCACGCGGTGCAACTGGTTCGCGGTCAACCAGGTGCTCTCGACCGTCCTGATCTCCAGCGCGATCCAAATACGAACCGTATTTGCAATCAGCGTCGCAACATAAGCACCCGCAGCGGCGAGCGGAAGGAAGCGCCAATCAGTACCTTCAAACCGATCGCGCCACAGACGCTTCAGTCCCAGCATCAAGAACGCTGTGATCAGAAAGTTCACACCGGCACATGGCGCAGCGATCACAAACGCATGATCGCTGCTCATGTAACCCGTGTACGATTCAAACGCGAACATCTTTCCACTCAGCAGTTCAACCAGCAGCGTCGTGGGCGCGAGTATCCAACGCAATTCATCCGGCGTTGCGATTGAGTAATGAAATTTCAATCCCAGAGCGCACAGCAAAACCAATAGCAACTGTGCGCCCCACTTCATCCTGCCGTTCATACAAACCACCGTCGCCGTCGCAGGATCATGACCGTCGCCAGTAGCAATGAGCCGATCATCAACCAGACCAACTCCGGTTCACTGCCAACTTCCGCACCTCCGCCAACAGCCAGGTCGCTCACGCGCATCGGCAGTGGCAACGGTTGTTTCACGTCTTCCGCGGAGCCTGTCGGATTGACGACCACTTCACGCACCGCAATGAACGACGTGTATGGAGTCAACAGGTTGTACTTCAGACCGAGCGACGTGATCTCTTTGATAGTCTGCTCGGCAATGTCATACGAACCGTAGTCAGCCAGCTCCGCGATTCGCGACCGCGCCCACAAGTAACGCAAAGCACTGTTACCTTCCTCCGGTTGACTGCCGGAAACATCGAGCGTGCTGACAAAGTCGCCCTGACCTGTCTTACCGGTCAGTTCGATCGTGCCGCTAACCGGACCACGCCACTTGCCAAACAGCACCACCGGGCGTTGCGCGAAGAGATCCGGAAAGCGCCTCGGATTGACGTCATAGGTGTCGAAGCCGATCGCACGCACGTTGATATCGGTCAACACCGGCGTTTGAATGTACTCGCGAAACTTGTCCGCCACACCTTCGGCTTCGGCTTCCTCAGTGACGATGAACGGTTCACCCATGCCGGCTTTCGCGACTCCTTCGATGAGGTAGCGGTTCACTGATGTGCCGATACCAAACGCAAAGACGTTGCAGCGGTTCAAGTTCGCCCTGATGTGTTCGAAAACTCCCTGCTCTCCGGAGATGTAACCATCCGTGACCAGGACGATGCTGCGCGAGATTCCATCCTGACGCGGCAAACTCATCGCTTGTTGGACCGCAGGCAGCAATTCCGTACCGCCGGCACCACGCTGCTCTTCAAGTAAACGAATCGCACTCGCGATGTTTTGTTGATTCGCTTGCAACGACTGCGGCGACAGAACCGTCGAGTCTCCGGCAAACAGGATCACGTTGAACAGATCCGTCGGGCGTAGCTTCCCGATCAAGTCCCTGAGCAAGCGCTTCGAAGTTTCCAAAGGAAAGCCGTCCATCGAACCCGAGACATCAACGACGAAGATGTACTCGCGGGCTGGAATGGCTTCAGCAGCTACGCGTGCCGGTGGCTGGGCCATGTAAAGAAAGAAGTTTTCATCCTGGCCCTGGAAGAGAATCAAGCCGGAAGCGATCTGCTCTCCAGCCAGACGATAGCGAAGTATGAAGTCTCGATTTCCCTGAAACGGATCCGAATCGTCGAGTGTTAATTGCGCCGCACCTCGTGGCAACCACTGCGGCTGGATCTGATGTGAAGGGCACGTCAAATCATAGATCGGCACACCGGCGAATATCCGCGCCGAAATGTGCAATGAACTTGCCGGTTTTTCTCCCTGGTGTAAATAAGGTGTACTGACAAAACCATCTTCTTTCTTCGACTCATTGTTTGGCGACGCGTAACGTGGACCAACCACGGTCGGAAATACCAACTCGTAAACGTTATCGGTAGGAATCAAGAGCTCGGTGTAACGCAGTTCGATTTCGACCTGCTCCTGCGGCATGACGTTGGCCAGGTTCATGGAAAACACATTGGGCCTCTCCTGCTCCAACAGCGAGGCGCTCTTCCCTTCCTCTTTGGCCTGATCGAATTCCTTCTTTGCCTGTTCGCGTTCCTTAATCTTGGCAATGATAATCTCGTTACCGATCTGCATCCTCATCGCGTAGACCGCCGCACGCGTAGACGCCGGAAAAACATAGGAAGCATTAATCGCACGTGAACCTTCGTTGCGATAGATCTGCCTCACCTTCACATCGGCAATCACACCGGCAACGGTAATCTCGACTTGTGTGTCTTTGAGTGGCAGTTGATCGACGTTCGGGTCACCCTGGACCACGAAGTATGGCGCCAGCGTTTTATCCGCCGGGGTCTGCGCCTGACCTGAAGTGAAAGCGACCGTAACCGCAACCAGAGCAAAAAGCACTTTCTGAAAATTGACTTGCATGATCTCCTCCGCCTTAAAAGGCGACTAAACATTCCGAGGCCTGGAGGCCTCGTTCTAAAGCGTGGAGATCCTATGAGCAGAGGGGTTTTGTGCTAACGAGACAGACCACAGATTGGCACCGTACCGACCACAGTCGAGCCACCTGTTAGCCCACAAAGAACTAACCACAAAGACACAAAGGCACAAAGTTAAACCTTTGTGTCTTCGTGTCTTTGTGGTTAAAAAACCCTCTTTCAGACACTAACCAGTGGCAGGCTGCGGTAGCGCTTGCCGGTAAGCTTCGCGAGAGCGTTTACGACGGCCGGGGAGATTACCGGTACGGGAGGCTCGCCACAGCCGGTCGGGGCCTCGGTGCTCGGTACGATATGGACATCAACAGCGACTGGCGTGTCCACAATGTACGGCGGAACATAACCGTCGAAATTGCGCTGTTCGACCACCCCGTTCTTTAACGTAACTGCGCCCTTCGCCATCAACTGCGACATCCCAAACCCGACGCCTGCCTGAAACTGGCTCTCAATCGACAACGGATTAACTGCCAATCCACAATTGACCGCGAGTGTCGCCCGATGAATCTTCGGCCGCTTGTTCTCGATCGACACATCGACGGCACACGCTACTCCAGTCTCAAACGATTCGTGACACGAAATGCCGAGCGCGTGTCCGCGCGGCAGACGGTTGCGCCAACTCGCACTCGCCTTCTCCAGCAGATCGAGCACGGTGTGGAGCTTCTTCGCTTCCGGTTTGAGAAGCTTACGGCGGTAAGCGATTGGATCCAATTTCGCTCTGGCCGCCAGTTCATCAACCAGCGTCTCCATCACAAAAGCGGTGTGTGTGTGTCCAACCGAACGCCACCAGAGTACGGGAACGTTGACTTTCGGATGGTGCGCGGTGAGGTGAAAGTTGGGAATGTTGTAGTGAGTGTCCGCAACGCCTTCAGTCGCGGTTCCATCGACACCGTTCTTGACTCCAAACGACTCGAACGGCGTACCCATCAATAGCGACTGGCCGACGATCACATGGCGCCAGGCCGCGGGTAAACCGTCTGGTCCGATTCCGATTTCGACGCGGTGCAAGTGCATCGGTCGATAGTAACCGCCCTGCACGTCGTCTTCGCGCGTCCAGACGAGCTTAACCGGAGTGCCGCGCAGCCGTTTGGCAATCGCTGCTGCCTCACGCTGCACGTGTGAGTCAGTGACTGCGCGGCGGCCAAAACCGCCGCCGGCCATCTCGGTATGAAACGTGACCTGCTCCGGCTTTAGTCCGAGCACTTCCGCGATTGCCATCTGATCGATGGTCTGAAACTGCGAACCGGCCCAAACCTCAGCCTTATCACCATCGAATCGCACGGTCGTATTGAGCGGCTCCATCGGCGCATGTGGCAGATAAGGAAACTCAAACTCAGCTTCGATGCGGTTGCTCGCCGGGATTTTGTCGAGCGCGGTCTTATCACCACGAGCAGCAGCTTCATTGCCGGGCGTGCGTGCGAGTTGTTTGTATCGGGTCCATAACTCGGTACTGTCCGCCGGTTCGACCCCACTCAGATCCCATTCGATCTTCAACCGGCTTCGTGCTTGTTTCGCGGGCCAGAATTTGTCGGCGATGACGGCCACGCCGGCGCCCTTCGCGAGTGGAACCTCAAACACGTCACGCACACCTTCGACCGCGCGTGCTTCGGTATCGACGATGCTCTTCACGCGAGCGCCAAAGACTGGTGGATGAGCAATTACGGCCACCTTCATTCCTTCGAGATCCAGATCGAGTCCGAACTTCAACGAGCCATCACATTTCGGCAAACTATCGAGCCGTTTGACTTTCTTGCCTATGAGTCGGAACTCGTTCGCATTCTTCAGGCGCACCGTTGCCGGAACTGGTTGTTTTGCCGCGTCAGTTGCGAGTTCTGCGTAAGTCGCCGACTTTCCGTCGGGGCCATGGACCACACTCGACTCAGTGCGACATTTATCAGGCGTCGTACTCCAGCGACTCGCCGCCGCTGACACGAGCATTGCGCGAGTCTTGGCGCCGAGTTCGCGATACTGGTTGTAGGAGTGCGCGATCGAACCAGAACCGCCAACCATCTGAATGCCAAAGAGCGGATCCTTGTAAACATCCTGTGCGGGCGCGAGCTCTCCGATCACTTGCGACCAATCGGCGTCCAGCTCATCAGCCAGCAGCATCGGCAGAGCGGTCTGCACTCCCTGGCCAAACTCGAGTCGATTAACCTGGATCACGATCTTCCCATCCGGCCTGATGTTGACGAAGGCATCAGGTGGATAGACTTTCTTCGGCGGCGCCTGGCCGCCTTCCTGCGCAAACGAAGGAAAGTCGAGATAGAGCGAAACGAGCAATCCGCCCGCGGCCACCGAGGAAACGCGCAGGAAACCGCGGCGATTCAACTTCGGCTGATTTGCTGATTTGATCGATGCCGCCATGATACGTCTCCTTATTTAATCTGCGCCGCCGCGCTTTTGATCGCTTCCCGTATGCGCGCGTAGGTGGCGCAACGACAGATGTTGCCACCCATCGACTCTTCGATGTTTGTCTCCGTGGGCTTGGGAGTGTGCTTCAGTAGCGCGACTGCGGACATGATCTGGCCGCTTTGACAGTAACCACACTGGACCACGTCCTGCTCGACCCACGCAGTCTGCACGGCTTTACCAACAGGATCCTGGCCGATGCCTTCGATCGTGACGATCGGTCGATCACCGATGTGTGACACCGGAACGATACACGATCGTGTCGCGACTCCGCCGACGTGCACGGTACAAGCGCCGCACGCACTGATACCACAACCGAATTTCGTGCCGGTCATCTTCAGGTCCTCGCGCAGCACCCATAAAAGTGGCGTTGAGGGATCGACCGTCACTTCCTTGCGTTGTCCGTTTATGTTGAGTTGATAAGTGGCCATGATTTACCCCGTTGATTTGAAAAGTGGTTATCGATCACTTCGGACACGGCGTGCCCGCCTCGACCCAACTTCGAGTGGCGGCCACGAACGCTTCATGCGTCATCGGCGGCAGTGTTCGCATTGTGCCGTCAGGCCGGCGGCCCGGATTCCAGGCCCATTTGACGAGCGCTTCCTCTTCGTGGTGTTTCATCAAACCTGGGCCATCGAGATTGTGGTTCTTCGAACGATCGATGACTGCTCGACAAACAGCCGCACTGGAGAGCGGACGATCGTTAACGTCCTGCCACTGCATCGAGAGCGGCGCCAGATGCCAGTTGTGTCCGCCGGGCACGCCGGTGCTGTCGGCGTTCGTCTCCTGATGACAGCCTGCGCAATTCAATCCCGGAACACCTTTGCCTTCCGGACCGCGCACGACGTTCGCCACGTGACGGCGTCGATCGTCTCCCTGTTGTGGATAGTTCGTAGCAGTGTGACAGTTGATGCAACGCGGATGGGTTAACACTGAATAGACTTGCTCCCACGCGGCAAGTCCCTGCGCTGTCGTCGGGCTTGTCACACTACTTCCGCCGCGGACAAGGATCGAAACTCCAAACGCAAGTAAGAGTGACGTGGCGAGAAGACTTGTTGCACGAAAACTCGGCATAAAAATCCTTCCTGATTCAACTGTTGGTTTGGAGGGAGTTTAACCACAAAGACACGAAGACACCAGAACTTAATTTTAAAAGCTTTGTGTCTTCGTGTCTTTGTGGTTCAAAAACTAACACCATCGAGTTATTCGCTGGTTCTCCCTCAGGGTTACGCAAAAACCCTTCGATTGAGTGATGTCTGATCACTTCAAAAAAGAAACAATCCCACTCGAACAATACAACATAGGAGTAAATGAAATGAGTACGTTCACGACAAAGGATGGCACCGAGATTTACTACAGAGACTTGGGCGAAGGTCAGCCGATCGTCTTCAGTCATGGATGGCCACTTTCCTCAGACGCCTGGGAATCGCAGATGTTCTTCCTTGCGTCGAATGGTTTTCGCTGCGTCGCACACGATCGACGCGGACACGGCCGGTCGAGCCAACCGTGGCACGGCAACGACATGAACACGTATGCAGACGATCTTGCCGAGTTCATCGAAAAGCTCGATCTGAAAAATGCGATCCTGATTGGCCACTCAACGGGCGGTGGCGAGGTGGCGCGTTACATCGGCCGTCACGGCACCGAGCGTGTAGCGAAAGTAGCGCTGGTGGACGCCGTGCCGCCGCTCATGGTCAAGACGCCAAGTAACCCCGGCGGTCTGCCGATCGAGGTTTTCGATGACTTTCGCAAAGCGTATCTGGCCGATCGCTCTCAATACTTTCTCGACACGGCGAGTGGCCCCTTCTTCAATTTCAACCGGCCCGGTGCGAAGGTCTCGCAGGGTCTGATTTACACCTGGTGGTTGCAGGGAATGATGACGGGCTTCAGGGCCGCTTACGACTGCATTAAAGAGTTTTCAGAAACTGATTTCACCGAGGATCTGAAAAAGTTTGATGTACCGACGCTGATCATTCATGGCGACGACGATCAGATCGTTCCCATCGGCGCTGCCGGCTTGCTTTCGGCCAAGCTGGTGAAGAACTCGACACTCAAGATCTATCCGGGCGGCTCACACAGCCCGCAAGACACAAATAAGGAACAGCTCAACGCCGACCTGCTCGCGTTCGCGCGCAGCGAGAAATCTGCGAGCGCGTAAGGCTGAATAAGAGGTTTGAACCACCAAGACACAAAGACAATATTTCTTACTTTGTGTCTTGGTGTCTTTGTGGTTGCAATCATTAATTAAAGGAGATGAGGATGAAGAACACTTCCGTTGTTTTAGTTCACGGCGCTTTTGCTGATGGCTCATCGTGGGGCGACGTGATTCCATTACTGGAGCAGGAAGGCTACGCGGTGACCGCGGTGCAAAATCCGCTCAAGTCTTTCGCTGAAGACGTCACTACTACACGCCGCGTTATCGATGCCCAGCCTGGTCCGGTAGTACTGGTGGGCCACTCATACGGCGGCGCCGTGATCACCGCGGCCGGCCTCGGTGCTGAGAACGTCAAAGCCCTCGTGTACATCGCAGCCTTCGCCCCCGACGCCGGCGATAATCTGCAAGCGTTACTGCAACAGTATCCCTCAAAGATCGGAGCCGCCCTGGTGCCGGACGCAGCGGGATTTCTTTACATCGACAGAAACAAGTTTCGCGAAGTCTTCGTGGCAGACGTTTCCGAACGCGATCACAGCATCATGTCGGCAACCCAGAAGCCGATTCACTCACTGATCTTTGGTCAGGTGTACGAGAGTCCGGCCTGGAAAGAAATTCCGAACTGGTATTTGGTCGCGAATGAAGATCAGGCGATCAACCCCGAGCTTCAACGCATGTTTGCGAAGCGAATGGGCGCCACGACGCGTGAAGTGAAGTCGAGTCACGTACCGTTCGTGTCGAATCCACCGGCTGTGGTCAGCATCATCAAGGAAGCCGCAGAAGCTACACAAGAGCGCGCCGCCACCGCACAAAAGTAAACAACATATCCACAGATTACGCAGATTCTATTAACCAATCTGAGTAATCTGTGGATACATGACTTACAGACGGATTAACACGGATCAGTGTAATCTGTGTGATCCGTGGCTAATTCTTACGACATCCTCCTTGAGCCGCTGTTAGTCGAGACCACTGACGAACAGGCTGACGCGCTCCTCTCACAACTGATCACGGTTCATGCCGAGCCGGTGATCAAAGGCGTCATTCGTTTTAAACTCCGCCTCAACTCCTCGCGCGAATCACACCGGGCAGAAGCTGACGACATTCAGCAGGAAGCGATATTGCAGCTCGTGGCCCAATTGCAGCGCTTTCGTAAACTGCCCGAGGGTCATCCGATCACAGACCTGCGCGGGATGGCGGCAGTGATCGCGCATCGTACCTGTGCGCGCTGGATGCGCCGCCAGTTTCCCGAACGACACGCCCTAAAGAACCGGCTTCATTACTTACTGACTCGCCAGCGTGGTTTCGCACTCTGGCAGCACGACACGGGCAAGCTCGTCGCAGGTTTTCTGGTCTGGCAGGAAGAGAAGAAAGCGCTCAGTCCGAAGCGGCTTTCCGAAATTGAGTCGCTACCGGCGCACATCCGCGCGCTCAAGAGCGGCAAAGCACAGGAACTGGCCCAGGCGCTCGCCGAGATCTTCAACTATGCCGGTGGACCGATCGAGTTTGACGAACTCGCCGGCGGTGTCGCGGCGCTTCAAGGCATCAGCGATCAACCGATCGAATCGCTGGCTGATAGTGATGACGACGCGGCGCTCGAACCGGCAGCCGCCGACCCCGATCCGGCGTGGCGTATCGAGAAGAAGATGTTCTTGCAAAGGCTCTGGGAGGAGTTGCAGCAGCTTCCGCTGAATCAGCGCGCCGCGTTGTTGTTGAACCTGAAAGACGCGAGTGGTTCCGGCTGCATCACGCTCTTCCCCGCCACCGGCATTGCAAGTATTCGCCAGCTCGCCAACGCGCTCGAGATCAGCGCCGAGCGGTTTGCCGAAGTCTGGAATGACCTGCCGCTCGAAGATGCAAAGATCGCGGAATTGCTCGGATTAACGCGACAACAGGTAATAAATGCGCGCAAATCCGGCCGCGAACGGCTCGCGCGCAGACTGAAAGGGTTCATTTGAAGCCTGAAAGGATTTATTTGATGACCGGTGGTAATACGCAACAATTTTCGCCAACTTACATAGGTGACTCCCCTCCGGAACCCCGGATTGAGGACAAAACGAAAAACTAGTGGAACACCTGACTCAACAACAACTTGGGGACTATTCCCACCACCGCCTAACCGCCGCCGAACTGCTCGCGGCAGGCGATCACCTGACCGAATGCGAGATCTGTCGCGGCAGTCTTGAACGCGCGATCACCGGTGACGCGGCGTTCCTCGGTATTCATACCGACACACTCGGAGAGGAATTAACCGCGCACTTGACACCGGAGCAGACGGCGGACTTCGTGGACAAAAACCTGTCGGGCGAAGCGTTGCAGATGGTTGAGGATCATCTGAGCAACTGTGAGTCGTGCGTTTACGCGGTTGCGGATTTGCGCGAGTTTCGAAATGAGATCGCGCCGTCGCTGGATCGCGACTATCGTCCTGCGGCTGCCGTTGTTCCACCTCGAACCGCGACCTCGCGAGGTCGCTCTTTTTGGAAGTTATTTCCGATACCAGCGTTTGGTGCGGCTGCGTTGCTCATTCTGCTGTTTGGTGTGATCGGATATCTGGTGTGGCGCACGCGAACGCCTGAACAAAAGCAGGAGATCACCGTCGTACCGTCGCCCTCGCCAGTTCCGACCGCTTCGGTCGAGCCGTCTCTGCCGGCGCCGCCAGCCGTTCCGTTGCTGGCGCAGTTGAACGATGGAAGTGGAGTGGTGTCTTTGGACCTGGAAGGAAAGCTTTCCGGCGCCGATAACTTGACGCCTGCTTATCAAAACATGGTGAAGAAGGCGCTCAACTCGCAGAGAGTTGAAAAGTCGGCGCAGCTTGACGGGCTGACCAGGCCGCCGAGTTCGTTGATGGGTTCTGATTCGCCTGACGGTGGGTTTTCCGTGTTGGAACCGGTTGGAAGTGTGTTGATGAGTAACCGACCGGTGTTCCGCTGGTCCAACATGGAGGGCGCGACTGGGTACGTGGTCGAAGTTTATGATCCGCAGTTCAAGCTGGTGGCAAGCAGCCCGCAGCAAACACAGAACTCTTGGACCACGACGCTTCCGCGTGGCAGCGTTTACTCATGGCAGGTGAAAGCGATCAAGGACGGGCAGGAAATCACGTCTCCACGTCCGCCGGCGCCGCAGGCAAAGTTCCGCGTTCTGGATCAGGGGAAAGCCAATGAGCTCGCACAGGCGAAGCGTGCTTACGGGTCCTCGCATCTTACGCTTGGTTTGTTGTATGCGGAGGCAGGATTGTTGCGAGAAGCCGAGCAGGAGTTTCGTTTACTGCGACGGGCGAATCCGGACTCGGAAGTTGCTCGGAATTTGCTAAGGCAAGTACAGGCGTTGCGATCAAAATAGGATTACTCGCGCAAAGGCGCAAAGACGCAAAGACGCAAAGTTCAGACCCTCCGGGCAGCCAGAGGTCATAACTTTGCGTCTTTGCGCCTTTGCGCGAGTAATTCTTATCAGCGCCCGTCGCCAACAAGCACGAAGCCCGCCCAGTAAAACGGATGCCTCGTCTCCGGATTTCGCATCAACTTCAACGACGCCTGCCGCAGCGCCTCACTCTTCGTCACCTTGACCGGCGAGATGAGCGAGCGGTGGAAGTTGACCATCAGATCTCGCGTGCCCGCAGATTCAACTTTCCACTGGCTAACAACGATCGACGGCACACCCGCGATGAACATCGCCCACGAGAATCCGATCATTCCCTCGCCTGCACCGATCCGGCCACGCGCAGTTTCGCACGCCGACAACACCGCCAGATCCGCTTGCAGATCGAGTTGCATCAATTCCCACGCTTCGAGCAATCCGTCTTCACCTGTACCACCTTCCGCGAGTGCGAGATGGGAATACATCGGCGACGCATTATTCAACACTCCGTGCGTGGCGAAGTGAAGTATGCGCGCACGGCTCGCTTCAAGCTTGACCCGGTCTTCTCGCGCCTCGGCCCCGATGTAAACCTTGCTGCGCGTTGTCCCATACAAACGACCGAGGGCTTTGACCTCCTGCTCCGCCTCCGGCAACGGATCGAGCTTTCCATCACGCAGCGTGAGTGCGACGCGCTTCATCGTTTCGTTACCGACGAGCGGGTTGCCGAGCGCGAGCAACGTCGCCGGATTTGCGTGTGCGCTCTGCTTCTCTCTTCGCTTCGTCATCTCGCGCAGCACCGTTAACGATGGTGTATAAGCGATGGCAGCACCTTCAATCAGGTAACGATCGGCGCTTGTCATGAGAGCCTGAAACGGCAAGTCCCACAGAGTATTATCTGGAGAGATGATGAGGTTCGTCTTGCCGCGAAGCTGCTCTTCAGCCGGCTTCAGGAGCATTTCGTAAAGCTTGACCGCCGCCGGACCGAATCCGAGATCGCGCCGTGCGAGTTGTTGTCGAAATGCCTCAGTATGCTGGGCCAGTTCCTTCCGATTGACCGGTAGTGTGTAAACCTGCACGTCGACATCAGGCTTACCGTTCGTCTTCGTTACCACGAACAGGTACGTTTGCTCTTCGGCGACAACGTACTCGAGTAGCGCGCTCGCAGCATCTGGCAGTAGACCTTTCAGTTCTTCCTTTCTGATGATCGGCGCTTCACCGCGTTGCACACGCAATGCTGGATGCGCGGCGTAGAGGCGGGTCTCAAAGTCTTCGTACTCGAGTCGTGCTTTTGCCAGAGCCTGCTTCAAGTCGGTCACGCGTGCTGGATCAGATTTGTCGCTGCGGAGTTCATTCGTGAGTTTCGAATTGAGATCGACGAGTTCCAAACGGAGTTTCTCTTCTGCTTGCTTGTCCTCCGGTGAAAGAAAGCTGCGCAGGTTTGCGCGACCGGTTTGAAGCGCGTCCAACAAGACGCGAGCCTTCGACTGTTCCGCAACCGTCAGTGCTTCCGCATTCTCTCGTTGCGCGACGAGCGCCTGCGTCATGTTTTGCCACGGTGAGAGTTTGTCTTCGAAAAAGGTTTGTTGTTGCTGTTCGCCTCCGGCAACGTGACGGCGAAGTGTTTCGAGAGTTTTGATGGCCGCTTGAAAACTCTGACGCGCCTCAGCAGGCTTGCCCAGTGCAATCTGCGCTTTGCCGGCTAAGTCTTGTGCTCGCCAAAGCTCCTCGGGAAAGTTGATCTCAATCGCCAACTGGACCGAACGTGTGCTCGCTGCGAGCATCTCTGCGTACTTTCCATCAGCCTCATAAAGACGCGAAAGATTATTCAAGCTCAGAATTATCCCCTGACGATCGCGGTTCTTCTCTCGTAACTCAAGGCTCTTCTGAAGCGCCGTGAGGGCTTCAGCACGCCGGCCCTGCAAACGATAAACATCGCCAATATTATTGAGACATCGCGCAATCCCATGCGTTGCGCCTAGCCTGTCATAAAGGTTCAGGCTTTTATCAAACCACTCGAGCGACTCGGGATAGCGCTTCTGCACTTTGTTGATGACCCCGATGTTGTTGTAGAGATTTGCGATGCCAAACTTGTCCTGGATCTCTTCGAGTATCTGCAAACTCTTCTGTGCATAGACCAACGCTTGTTCGAGTTGGCCCTGATGCCGGTAAACGAACGCGATGTTTTGATACTTGTAGGCAAGACTGCGACGGTCGCTGGCTGTGCCGAGTTCTTCAATGATCTTCAAACTGCGGTGAAGATAGTCGAGCGCTTCTGCAAAGCGTCCCTGACTGGAATAGTGGGTTGCGATGTTGTTGAGCGCCATGTGCAGCGTGGCTTTGTCGTTGACCTCTTCGCTGAGCGCTCGCGCCTGCTGATAGAAGTTAAGGCCGAGAGCGAAATGACCTATGGCACTGTGAGTCAGACCAAGGCTGTTCAAGATCTTCGCCTCGAGCACTCGATCACCGACCTCACGACTGAGCGGTAAACTCTTCTCGTAATACTCGAGTGACAGGTCAAAGCGACGTTCCAGATTAAGAGTGATGCCGATCGCGTGCAGCGCCCGTGCCTTCTGCGCTTTATCGCCTACTTCTTCAAAGATATCGAGGCTCTTTTGCAGGTAGTTCAACGATTCTTTCGTCTTGTTCATCTGCCGGGCGTAAATCGCTCCGAGATCGCACATCGCGACGCCGAGCGCGTGCCGGTCGCCGAGTTGTTCGGCAACTCGTATCGCGATGTGAGAAATCCTCGCCGCCTCGCCGTACTCGCCTTTCTGGATGAAGGGCTCAACGAGAGCTTTCAACTCAGCCAAAAGCGCTGTGCTTATCAGTTCCTTCTTCGGCGTGAGGAGCGTGTCCTCCTCCGCTTCTGACTTGGTCCGCACGAGCGCGGCAGCCAAATCCTTTATGTCAGAAGAATTAGTTTTAGATTCCGTCTGAGCCAGGGCGGGGGTGATAAGGCTCAAACTCAAAAACAATAAAGAGAGCGCGTTACGGAAACTCGACATGAATCGACCTCCAGGGATGTATGGCTCAAGAGTAACGCGCAAAAATATCTTCGGGAGGGCCAGTAATATCGGGGAAATTTCGGCAACTATCTCAGGTATGCACAAAAACGAAAGGAGCTCATTCATCGAAGTCCGGGAACGTGTCACCTTGACCATTGAGGACATAATCGATAGCTCGCCCAACGCTTTCATTAGTCCACAATCTACGCTTACTACCTTTGTCAGCCCAAGGACTGAATGAATGTTGCCAGAGACCATCGGCTCGTAACTGTCGCGTGGCATTTGCCTTGAAGGCATTGAGCACTAGTGCGGGCAAGCGGTTTGCGGTTACAACGCCGTGAACGTGGTTAGTGCGGACATTAAGTGCCAAGAGAGGCCATTTGCGGATTGTGCAGGTTTCGCGGATTGCAGCTTCAATCGATTTGCGTTGGCGTCCTCCGAGTATTAACGGTTGGGTTTTCAGTTGCCGTTGGACGTATTTTCGACGACGTTCGTTTGGAGCTAAATAGGGTGAACGATAGTGATTGTGAAATCGATCGATAGAACCGCGACGGTCGCCATGCAGCCACGTGCCGTATGTACGAAACGAGATGAGGTAAGCGAGAGGTACGTCGGTATCGTTCCACATGTGAGGATCAGCAAACGAATGCCGGATGTTGGCAGAGTTAATTTCCTGTGTCAATGAGGAACGGGGATGTAGATCCACCCGCTACCGCGAGGTGGTACTGACCCGATCCTCGCACGAGGCAA
>JBIOVO010000120.1:0-15597 GCA_044867735.1 Pyrinomonadaceae bacterium
GGCAGTTGAGCCGGACGTCGGGGATGACGCAGTTCATGGTGCTGCTGGCAGCGTGGCAGGTGTTGTTGAAAGGGCTGAGCGGCACGACGGACATCAGCGTGGGCACGGCAGTCGCCGGACGAACAGATGCGGCGGTGGAACCGTTAATCGGTTTCTTTGTGAACACCCTGGTGCTGCGAACAGATCTTGGTGGCGACCCGACCTTTGCAGAGTTGCTGGAGCGAGTGCGCGAGGTATGTGTGGGAGCGTATGGGCATCAGGAAGTGCCGTTTGAAAAGCTGGTGGAAGAGTTGGCGCCGGAGCGGAGTCTGGCGCACGCGCCGTTGTTCCAGGTGATGCTGGTGATGCAGCAGCAACAGCAGCAACAGCAGCAGGGAGTGCGGGAGCGGATCAAGGGACTGGAAGTGAGCGGCATTGCCGGCGAAGGAGTGACGGCGAAGTACGACTTGACGTTGCACGTGCGCGAGACTGATGGCGCGTTGAGCGGAGAGTTGGAATACAACACGGACATCTTCGCCGCGGAACGAGCACGGCGGATGGTGGAGCAGTGGCAGGGATCGCTGGCGGCAGCGGTGGCGCAGCCGCAGCGACGGATCTCGGAGTTGCCGTTGCTGAGTGAAGCAGAACGGCAGCAGTTGCTTCTTGACTGGAATCAAACCGAAGTTGACTTTGTTCAGCCACACTCGCTCACTCAACTCTTCGAAGCGCAGGTCGAACGCACGCCCGAAGCGATCGCACTCATCTTTGAGAATGAAAGGATCAGTTACCGCGCATTAAATCGTTGCGCCAATCAGTTGGCCCACTACCTGCGACGTCGAGGCGTGGGCGCAGAAGTGCTGGTGGGCGTGTTGATGCAGCGCAGCGTTGAGATGGTGGTAACGCTGCTCGGTATTCTCAAAGCAGGCGGCGCCTATGTGCCCCTTGATGCGGCCTATCCGGACGAGAGATTGCGGCTGATGGTCCAGGATGCGGGAATCGGACTGTTGCTGACACAGCAGAAACTGCGCGGGCGTGCGATCACGCTACGCTCCGGAGCAAGGTCTCTCGAAGATCTGTTGCCGGAACTCAGCAATGAGCGCGCCCAGGATCCTTTGCCACCGCCCGACCCGGACACTTTGGCTTACGTCATCTACACTTCCGGCTCCACGGGCACACCCAAAGGCGTCTCGATCACGCATCGAGCGATCTCTAACCACATGCTCTGGATGCGGGACGCGTTTCCATTGAACAGCGACGATCGAGTCATTCAACGCACTCCCTTCAGCTTCGACGCTTCGGTCTGGGAGTTCTTCGCGCCGCTGCTAAACGGCGCGACTCTCGTCATGCATCAGCCCGAAACGCATCCCGACCCCACGGCGTTGGTCGAGACCATCAAGACTCATCACGTAACGACCTTGCAGCTCGTGCCTTCGCTGTTGCGTATGGTGCTGGAAGTAACCGAACTGGAGACTTGCGTGTCACTGCGGCGAGTCTTCTGCGGCGGCGAAGCACTGACGTCGGATGTAACCAGCGAGTTTCATCGACGCCTGTCAGTGCCGCTTTACAATCTCTACGGACCAACTGAAGCCACGATTGACGCCACGTCGGCCGAGAGTCGAGCGCGAGATGAGTATGAGCAAGTACCGATTGGTCGACCGGTAGCGAACGCCGAGGCGTATCTGCTGGACGAGCAGTTGCAACCGGTTCCAATCGGCGTCGTCGGGCAACTCTACCTCGGCGGGAGCGGACTCGCGCGCGGTTACTTACACCGGCCGGAATTAACCGCGGAGAAATTTATTCCGCATCCGTTCGGCACGCGCGCTGGTGAGCGACTCTACGCGACCGGCGACCGTGCTCGGTACCGTGCAGACGGTCAGATTGAGTTTCTCGGTCGTCAGGATCAGCAGGTCAAGGTGCGCGGCGTCCGAATCGAGCTGGGAGAGATCGAGACGCGGCTGTTGGATCATCCGCAGATACTTGAAGCCGCAGTGGTGTTCCAGGAGGGAGCCGACCCGCGCCTGGCGGCTTACGTGGTGACTGCCGACCCCGAACTGACGACGACTGACATCCGCCAGTATTTAAGGGAGAAGTTGCCGGAGTTCATGGCGCCCTCAGTAATCGTACTGCTGGACCATTTGCCGCTAACGTCGAACGGGAAAGTGGATCGTCGCGCTCTTCAGCTTCGTGAACTCGATGCGCCAGCTCTTGAACACTCATTCATCGCGCCCCGTGATGTGCAGGAGTTTCGCCTGGCTCAGATCTGGGAAGATGTGCTCGGTGTAAAACCAATCGGCGTCCGGGACAACTTTTTCGCACTCGGCGGTCACTCATTCCTCGCCGTGCGCTTGATGGCCCGGATCAAGGAAGAAACAGGATCGGCGCTTCCGCTATCGTTGCTGATGCAGGAAGGAACGGTCGAGTCTCTCTCTCGTGAGCTTCACCAAAGACACGTGCCGGTTTCATATTCACCTCTGGTGGCAATCAGCCGCGAAGGATCGGCGCCGGCCTTCTTCTGCGTGCACGCGGCCGGCGGAAACGTTCTTTCTTATGCAGCGCTGGCTCACCATCTTGGACCAGCACGACCGTTCTACGCATTTCAAGCGCGCGGTTTCGGCGACGGCGAAGAGCCATTCACATCGATTGAAGCCGCGGCCTCCCACTACGTTGCAGCGATGCGCTCCGTTCAGCCTGATGGCCCCTACTTGATTGGCGGCTGGTCCATCGGAGGCTTGATCGCGTTCGAGATGGCTCGACAGATCCAGGAGCAGCAGCAACAGATCGCGTTGCTGGCCATGTTTGATTCACACCTCGATTACGAACAGCCAGACGACGAAAATGACTCGTCCTTGCTGATTAGCTCAGCCTTACACATGGGCATAAGGCGAGAAGACTTGGGACCGTTACGCGAAGCCCTGCGCACAGTGGAGAAAGATGCTCAACTGGATTTTGCGTTAGACCACTTGAAGCGACGCCATTTACTGTCGCCGGGTTTGGACGCTGCTCAGATAAGCGTGCTGATCAAGGTTTTCACGGCAAACCTGCAAGCCGCGCGGGATTACCTGCCACGTGCGAGCAGGACGAGGATCACGCTATTCAAAGCTAACGGAACTCCGACGGATTCTGATCCCGCAGCAGACTGGATGCGACTGGCATTGGAGGGAGTCGAGGTCCGCGAGATGCCCGGCGATCACTTCACGATGTTGAGCGAGCCGCACGTTAGAGTTTTGGCTGAACAGTTGAACGAGTGCCTGCGCGGAGCCACAGACGCAGCGAAGGCAGCCTCCGCACTCGGCTGATAAAGCCCCGAGTGGCCCACGATGAGTATAGCGTTGACCCGTTTGGTGATAAGATTAGTCCCCATTCACTCCCCTGTACCTTGCAAAGGAGTAGATCATGAAGAACTTTGGAATTCTGATCGCGATTATGGTTCTCACCTGCCTGGCTGGAATCACTCTTTCCAGAGCGCAACTTTCCGGTAAAAGCATGCAAAGCGTTTCAGGCGCCGTGAAAGAAAAGATCCAGGAACTCTCATCGGCAGATCCGTCGAAGCGCGCCGCCGCAGCCTGCGCGCTGGGTAAGATGGGCGCGCAAGCAGAGCCCGCCATTCCCGCTCTCATCGCGTTGCTTGACGATGGCACTCGCGTCGCACCCGAACTCGTTTGCTATCGAGAATACTATTCGGCAGAGAACGTCGAGCCTGAGTTCGAGATCAAAGAACCCTCGCCGGGTGAAGCTGCCGTTCAAGCTTTGATGGCGTTGGGCCAGGCGTCAGTGGAACCACTGCTCGGTGCTATCAAGGGCAGTGACTGGCGCGCGCGGAAGAACGCCGCGTGGGCACTCGGCCGTCTGCGAGATTCCCGCGCGCTCCAGCCGTTGAGTGACGCAACAAAGGACGAGGCGTGGCAGGTGCGCGCCGTCGCGTCAATGGCCTTAGGTGAACTGCGCGGTGATGGCGCTGCCGAGCCTTTGATTGCCGCTTTGAACGACGACAATCCGGCGGTGCGCTGGTCTGCGGCGATGGCCCTTGGTCTGGTCAGAGATCGGCAGGGCGTCGATCCGCTGCTACGCGCGTTGAAAGACAAACATCCTCGCACGCGTGCTCTTGCCGCGGCGTCGCTGGGCCTGATTCGAGATTCCCAGGCAATTGCTCCACTGATTGACGCGTTGAAGGATGAGAACGGGCAAGTGCAGATGCAGGCCGCAGCCTCGCTCGGTCTGATTCAAGATCCTCAAGCAGTTCCTGCTCTAATCGACGCTCTGAAAGGCAGTGCTCCGCAAGTGCGTTCACAGGCAGCTTCGTCTCTGGGACTGATAAGAGACACTCGAGCGGTTCCTGCTCTCATTGCGGCGCTGAAAGATGAAATCTCGCAAGTGCGAATGCATGCTGCCGACTCGTTGGGTTTGATTCGGGATTCTCGTGCAGTTCAACCTCTGACTGCTGCTCTGAACGATGACATCGTGCAAGTGCGAACGTCAGCGGCCACAGCATTAAAGATGATCAGGAATTAACCTCCTCAACACACGACTTCCAGCCGTTTTTAACCACAAAGGCACAAAGACACAAAGAAATTCATTTGTGTCTTTGTGTCCTGGTGGTTGAAGACCATTTGCAGGAGGGCTTCAAATGGAAAACGGAAGCGTCTATCTCAAAAACAACATTCAAGCGGAGCCTCTGTTCAATCAGTGGTATGTCTGGCCGCTGCTCATTTCGCCGGCCACGGCGGCGATGAACGTGGCGAACGCTCATCTCAAGATCATGAAATCGTACGTGATGGCTCCGCACATTCACGCCGCGGCTAACAAGAACCCGGCGATGCGTGGTGGCCCATTCATCGATTACGACGGCAAGCGAGTGAGCGAGATCAAAGAGCTGATGGAGCGGACACAGAAGGAGCAAGGCGAGAAGATCAAGTTTGCCGAGTCGATCGTGAAGTTGAACGACTTCCTCGCGAACGAGGCGCGCGGGTATTCGATGGAACCGTTGTACGCAAATATTCCTGATGAACTCAGAGGTTTTGTCGAACTCACGTATGACCTGAACAACTATCCGTCCGTGCGATTCATCGAGGGCCTGTTGTACCAGAGCAAGTACTACGATTCCTCATCGCAGTCGATTGCGTTGTCGGAAGTCATAAAAGATGAGCGTGCCTTTGTTTTCAGCACGCCACGATTAGCTGATGAGAGCAACGTCCACCTGCGCATCCCTTTTAGTCACGAAGGTATCGACGAGCTCTTCAGAATGCGCAGCGTGCCGCAGTCGATCGGCCACATCAAAGAAGCGTTGCAGCTCAATGGTCACAACGAAGAGCTATTCCAGAGTTTCTTCACCACCGAGAAGCCGCCTGCGCCGCCGCGCTACGATGGCGATCAGGTCAGGATCCGGTATTTCGGCCACGCTTGCATTCTGGTGGAAACGAAGAACGTCAGCGTGATGACCGATCCGCTGATCAGTTATAGCCATCCGAGCGAGTTGTTCCGTTACACCTATCTCGACTTGCCGGAAACGATCGATTACGCGCTGATCACGCATAGTCACGCCGACCATTTGATGTTTGAGACGTTGCTGCAATTGCGTCACAAGATCAGAAACATCGTCGTACCAAGAAACGGCGGCGGATTCTTGCAGGACCCGTCGTTGAAACTGATGTTGCGAAACGTCGGGTTCAAGAACGTCATCGAGATCGACGAGATGGAGACGATCGAGATCCCCGATGGCGGGATTACGTCAGTGCCGTTCTTTGGCGAGCACGCCGATCTGAATATCCGGACGAAGTCGGCACACGTCATTCGCCTGCTTGGTAAATCAGCGATGTGCGCCGCTGATTCGGCGAACATCGAGCCGAGGCTTTACGAGTATGTGCATCAACTGCTGGGAGACATCGACGTGCTGTTCATCGGCATGGAGTGTGACGGCGCGCCGTTGACGTGGGTCTATGGGCCTTTGTTGACGAAGCCGGTTGACCGGAAGATGGACCAGTCGCGGAAGTTGTCGGGCTCCGATTGCGAGCGAGGGCTTGGTATCGTTGAGCAGCTCAAGTGTAAGCAGGTTTATGTTTACGCAATGGGCGCCGAACCGTGGCTCGATTTTGTGACGAGTATCAAATACGACGACACCTCAAAGCAGATCATCGAATCGAACAAGATGATCGAAGAGTGTAAAGGCCGGGGGTTGCCCTGTGAGCGCCTTTACGGAAGTAAAGAGATTTTCCTCTAGAGACCAAATCCATCCACAGACTACACAGATAACGCAGATTGGCTAACTGAATCTGCGTAATCTGTGGATCCCAACCAAAAATCAGGAGGCAAAAATGCTTGGTCGGAACGAGTTTCGCAAGAAACTGAGAGACGAACTATCGACGCGGTTGACCCTGGACCATCCACTGATTCACGAGGCCGCAAAACCGCAAAAGAACCTGCCGCTTCTCAGATTGATGGCCACGCAGGGTTACCAACTGACAAAGGTGTTCGCGCGCTATATCGGTGGACTCTATTTCCATTGTCCGCCGCTGCCACGGTATTCGGCGCGCCTGGCCCACAACCTGTACGAAGAGGAAACCGGCAGGATCTCGAAGACGGCGGGACACCTGCAACTCATGCAGCGTTTCATCTACGCGCTCGGAGTTGGCAAAGACGAGCTCGAAGCAGTTGAGCCGCTGCCGGAAACAAAGGAACTGATCGACTATCGCATGCGCTGGGTCAGCGATCCCAAAAACTTTCATCGCGGTGCGGCAGCCGTAATGATCGCGAGCGAAGGTCAGAACCTTGAAACACAGGCCGGGAGGATGCGCCACCAGATGTTCCCGGAGGTCTATGGACTCACCGAAAAGGATCTGACGTTCTTCACCGTGCACGCCGTCGAAGACGTCTATCACGTCAAAGAGGGAGTCGATCTGGTTTCGCTCGTGTGCACTGACGAGAAGATGCAACGGGAAGCAGTGCAGACTATTCACGAAACCTGCGATCGGTTCTGGTGGTTCTACGACGGAATCGAGCGTGCTTACAAGTCGCAGCCACTCTCCTCATCCGCAGCCAACTAAAACTGGGCCCAGTCTTTTCTTCCTCGCAACTCAAGGAGTAACTCGCATGACCATGAATATGGAACTCGGTGTAAAGCGAGCACCCGAAATTCATGACGCAGGCTCTTCACTAGCCGTGAAGATCCGAAATTTCTGCCACGCGATCCGCGGCACCGACCAGAGTTTTCCGGTTTTGCACGAGAACATCGTAGCGCTGGAGCAGTTGGTCTTTGCCGAAGACCGCGCCACGCCTGAAGCGGCGCTGGCGCTCAGCGAGATGACTGAGGAAGAGCGGACGGAGTTGAACAACGCATACTGTGCCTGGGAGACTCAACTCGAGCGTCAGTATGCGGAGGACATTCTTTCCGGAAAAGAGACCGCGCTCGACAACTACTTCTTGAACAAACGCTTCGAGCGATTGGTGAACCGCGAGCTGTCTTTGCTCAACGGCGATCCGCCGCGAAAGATCCTGTTTGTCGGTAGTGGACCACTTCCGATCAGCGCCTTTCACATTCATCTCGCAACTAATCAGCCGATCGATTGCCTCGACAGCAACCCTTCCGCTGTTCAGATCTCGCGGCAAGTGATCGAGAAGCTTGCTCTTACGGACCAGGTCCGCGTCTTCGACGGGCTCGGCGAGACTTTTGATATTTCGGAATACGACCTGATACTGATCGCGCTTCTCGCCAAGCCCAAGCGACGCATCCTGCGCAACCTGCGCAAGCGGGCCGCACCCGGTTGTCGCATTCTTTGTCGCACGGCATTCAGCCTGCGCACTCTCGTTTACGAACCAACGCCCGAAATCGCACTCGGCGGTTTCCAACTGCTCGCTCAGCAAATCGCTGAAGGCGAGCAGACGATTTCGACCTTTCTGCTCGAAGGCGCGCTCAGCAAAGCGCCGAACGTCAAACTGCGTTGGCTAGACGAGATCACGGAACAGACCGGCGCCGGCATCCTCGACGTGATGAACCACGTATTGAAGTACGAAACGACGATCGGTTTTCCCGGACCGCTCGAACAAAGCGAAGGCCAGCAGCTAATCGCGAATCTCAACGAGGACGTGAAGGCCCGGCGCTGTTACGTCTTGATTGCAGAACGGGGTGAGACGGTTGTGGGCCAACTCATTCTCACGCCGCACCGCCTGCCAAACTGCAAACACCTGGTCGAGTTGTCTCGCGGCATCATCGATCCTTCATTCCGCGGCGCCGGTCTGGCGTTGAGCGCTTTCAAGGAGATCGCAAAGAAGTGTGACGAGATCGGTGGTGAGGTGATCTATCTCGACGTGCGAGCCGGAACGGTGGCGGCGGAGTTGTGGAAGTCGTTTGGCTTTGTGCCGTTCGGCAAACTGCCTGACTACGCGCGTGTGAATGGCCGTCGTTACCAGGGTCTTTACATGTCGCAGAGAACTTCCGCACTGAAGGAACACCTCGAGCGGATCTCAAACGGACGCAAGGAAGCGACTCTCGGCCCGCGCGAGACTGTCAGTTTTCCCCCGTTCACTACTTACGCAAAACGCCGCGTTCAACCGTTGCGGCCGTTCGAGTTCGCCGGCTGGCGCTTGAAGGTCTACGGCGTCAACGTCGAGGGCCGGACGGTGGACCACTCGTTGATCGAGTTTGCACGCATCGCCGCGCAGGACCTTCTGCCACAGCCCGCGGTCGCGCCGCCGGATAGATACGGACTCGGTTTCATGATCGTTCACGCGGCGAACGACGTCGATTTCGTAGTGGTTTGCTGGTGGGGGGCGCAAAACGAACTGCTGTTACGTGTGTTAACCGCGCCGGCCGGACAGCCTCAACAACTGCGGCAGCACTCGAACATGGATGGTCCGATCGGTTGCGTCTGGGATCTCGGAGTGATCTGGGGTGAACGCGAAGCCTGGACCAGGCACATCATGCGCCCCGGAGGGCCAGACGTCGAAGGTTACCTTTCCGACTTACAAGATGGCGAGATTTGACGAGCGCAATCCACAGATTACACAGATTAATCTGCGGATGGCTTTGAGAGGTATCGTATGAAGTTCCCTGAGATACCGGATCGACTAGGCTCCTTCCCAAACAACACGATCACTTTCTACGACGCGGCTGGGAACGTTGCGCGCAAGAACTATCCGTCTGTGCTCGACGATCTGCGCCAGACGATCGCGCGTCTCGAGCAATCGGGTATCGAGCCAGGCATGCGTGTCGGTATTCTCGCATCGAACTCGTATGAATGGGTGCTTCACGATCTCGCGCTGATGCACCTGAAGTGCACTTCAGTGGCTTTCCCGGATGAGTTTGGTGTTCACTCCAGCGGAGAACTGATCGAGAAGTATCGCCTCGCGCTGCTCTTGTTGTCCGTCAGAGATAACTGGCCTTCGACGGCGCCCGGCAACTCCACCGCCTACATCGATCAGGAGAATCCTGCGGAGGTTGAGATCCGCCGGCACGCTCCCGCAACAGACGAAGAACCGATCTTTTCTTTGACGTTCTCGTCAGGCACCGTCGGCCGGATCAAGTGCCTGATTACGAATGAGCGCGGTGCGGAAGAGACGATCGCAAACTTCTACAGGCTCTTCGATTTCAGATCCAACGACAGTTTCCTGGTGTTTCTGCCACTCTCGAGTTTTCAGCAGCGATTAATGATCTACGCCGGTTTTTACTACGGCTTCGATCTGCTGCTGGTAAGTCCCGCGCAGGCGTTGAAGGCGTTCAAGGAACTCAAGCCGACACTCGTCCTGGCGCCGCCGCTGCTCTATGAATCGATTCACACGCAGTTCAAGAACGCGGTGCGCAACCTCAGTCCAGCAAAGCGCGCGATGCTTCGTGGTCTAAGTGGATTAGGGACTTCGATCCCGATCGGACCAGTTCGTGACCGCTTGTTAAAAGCGTGCTACGGCAAGATCTACGAGAGTTTAGGCGGGCGCATTCGCATCATGTGGACCGGCATGGCGCCCATCAAGCGTGCGACGCTCGACTTCTTCGCGCGTATGCGACTGCCGCTTTATGAAGCGTACGGACTGACGGAGTGTGGTGCGATTACCAGCAACACTCCGGCGCACAATCGTCGCGGCTCCGTCGGCCGTCCGGTCGTCGAGGGCAGCGTGTTTCTCGCGAACGACGGCGAGATCATGGTGCGCCAGCAACACCTGCAAACCACTGGTTACCTCGAGTGTGATGCGAACGAACAGGCGCTCACTTACGTTGAGCCCAACGTCGTGGCGACCGGCGATATCGGACGTTTCGACGACGATGGATTCCTGTATCTCATCGGGCGCAAGAAAGAGATCATCATCACGACGCAGGGCTTCAAGACCCATCCGGAAACGTTGGAAGCGTTGATAGATCGTTGTCCGGAGATCGAGCGGTCAGTGGTCTTTGGTAACGCCATGCCTTACCTGGTGGCACTGATCTCGATCCAGGAGCCACGCACTGAGCGCGTCGAAGCGTTGATCAGGAAGAGCATCGATCAGCTAAACACAGAACTCACCCCGGCGGGCCGCATCGCGAGATTCGTTATCACGACCGAGCAGTTCACGCGCGACAACGGATTCCTCACTCGCAATCTGAAACTCGACCGGCGCGCGATCTTCAAACACTTCGAACAACGATTGGTTGAGACCACCGAACCATCGGAGCCGGCGAAGGAGACGGTCGCGCAGCCCGCGGTTGCGCCGGGCGTTAGCGTGTCTGAATACGCTCGGATTATCGCGGGCGTGTGGCGCGAAGTGCTCGCAGTGAACGAAGTGCGTCGCGACGACAACTTTTTCGATCTCGGCGGCAACTCGCTGCTGCTCAGCGAAATGCAGACCAGGCTGTCGCACGCTTTGAAACGCGAGATACCGGTGATTGAGTTATTCAACCATCCGACCGTCGATTCGCTCTCACGGTATCTGAGCTCAGATGCGCTCGCCGATAAAGAAATTTTCCCCGCAAAGGCGCAAAGGCGCAAAGAAGAACCGATCGCGATCATCGGACTGGCCGGCCGTTTTCCGGGAGCGAAAAATACCGACGAACTCTGGCAGAACCTCTGTGCCGGTGTTGAGTCGATCTCTTTCTTTTCGGAAGAAGAGTTGAAGGCGGCGGGTGTGAGTCCCGGAGTTTTCAATCGACCAAATTACATCAAGGCCAAGCCGGTGCTGGCCGACATGGATCTGTTCGATGCGGCATTCTTCGGCTTCAATCCGCGTGAGGCTGAGATCATGGACCCGCAGCATCGCGTGTTTCTCGAGTGTGCGTGGGATGCGCTGGAGAATGCGGGTTACGACGCGGATCGTTATCGCGGAAAGATCGGAGTATATGCGGGCGCGAGTCTGAGCACCTACGTGTTTCGTGCGTTGATGAGTCTCAACGGACTCGAGTCGATGGGCGCACTGCAACAAGTCGGCATCGGTAACGGTCTCGGGTCGTTGGCAACGCGCGTGTCTTACAAGCTCAACCTCAAAGGACCGAGTGTCGCTGTCCAAACTGCGTGTTCCACTTCGCTGGCTGCGGTCCATCTGGCCTGTCAGAGTCTGCTCGATCGCGAATCTGATATCGCGCTGGCTGGTGGAGTCTCGATCATCGTTCCAAACAACGAAGGTTACGAGCACATGGACGGCGGAATCTTCTCGCCTGACGGACACTGCCGCGCTTTCGATGCGAAAGCTCAGGGAACGATCGTCGGCGACGGGGTAGCTCTGGTTGTGCTCAAGCGTTTGTCGGAGGCGGTTGCTGATGGCGACACGATCCACGCGGTCCTGCTCGGTTCTGCGATGAACAACGACGGATCAGTGAAAGTCGGATTCACTGCGCCGAGCGTTGAAGGGCAGACGGAAGTGGTTCGTGCGGCGCATGTGAATGCGGGAATTACCGCCGACAGCATCGGTTATGTCGAAGCTCATGGAACCGGTACGCAGCTCGGCGATCCGATCGAAGTGCAGGCGCTGACGAAAGCCTTCCGCGCTACCACCGACAAAAAGAATTACTGCGGCATCGGTTCACTCAAAACCAACATCGGCCACCTCGATACCGCGGCCGGCATCGCCGGTCTGATCAAGACTGCGCTCGCGCTCAAACACAAACAACTGCCGCCGACTCTGCATTTCGAAGAACCCAATCCGCAGATCGACTTCTCGAATAGTCCCTTTTTCGTGAATGCCACGTTGACGGAGTGGAAAGCGAATGGCCTGCCGCGACGAGCAGGCGTTAGCTCTTTCGGATTTGGCGGTACGAACATTCATGTCGCGATGGAGGAAGCTCCGGAAATCGTCACTGATCCTGGACCAGGCCGGCCGTGGAACTTGATTGTGCAGTCTGCACGATCGGAACGAGCGCTAGACGCGGCCAGCACGAACCTCAAGGACCATCTCCGGCAACATGCCTGTTTGAACATCAGCGACGTTGCTTACACTTATCAGGTGGGCCGCAAGTCTTTCCGCGAACGCCAGGCGATCGTCTGTAGCGATCTTCAGGATTGTGTCGATGTGCTTGAGAGTAACGACCGCCGTCGCATCCTGCGTGGCACGTCCTTCGACGATCACGAGCCGTTCATCGTGTTCATGTTTCCCGGTCAGGGCGCGCAACACCTCAACATGGCTGCCGAACTCTATCGTACGGAGCAGACGTTTAAGGACGTCGTCGATCAGTGTTGTCAGTTTCTCGAACCAAAGCTCGGCTTCGATCTTCGCACGCTGCTGTTCTCCGATGAGACAGACACAGCGGAACTGACAGCGAGACTCAATCAGACGAGCTCGACGCAGCCCGCGCTGTTTGTCACCGAATATGCGCTCGCGCGGCTGTGGATGGAATGGGGAATTCAGCCGCAGGCGATGATCGGCCACAGTATCGGAGAATACGTTGCCGCGTGTCTCGCGAATGTCTTTACCCTCGAAGATGCGCTGACGCTCGTGGCCGCTCGCGGCAAAATGATCGGGGATCTTCCCGGCGGCGCGATGCTCGCGATTCCTTTTTCGGAAGCCGATGTAGCGCCGCACCTGAACGGCGAACTCTCACTGGCTGCGCTCAACAGTCCGACGATGACCGTGGTATCGGGATCAACGGAAGCGATCGATCGCCTGCAAAAGCAATTGACAGAACAGGAGCTGATCTGCCACCGGTTGCACACGTCTCACGCATTTCACTCAGCGATGCTGGATCCGATCATGGAGAGCTTCGCCTCGTTGGTAGCAAGAGCGAATCCGCAACCACCACAGGCACGTTTGATCTCTAACCTTACGGGCACGTGGATGCAGAGTGAGGAGGCAACCGATCCGACTTACTGGTCCAGGCATCTGCGTCACACGGTACGTTTTGCAAAAGGACTGGAGACGTTGTCGTCCGAACATTCGCGGCTCGTTCTGCTTGAAGTCGGACCAGGACAAAACCTCAGCGGTCTCGCAGCCGGACAGGTCGATCGGGGCAAATGTTCGGTGATCTCGTCGTTGCCGCATCCGAATAAGCCGAGACCTGAAGTGGCGTCGATGCTCGAAGCGTTAGGAAAGCTCTGGCTCTCCGGCGTGACAATCGATTGGGAAAAATTCAATGCGACGCAACGACGCAGGCGATTGCCGTTGCCGACGTATCCGTTCGAGCGCCAGCGTTACTGGGTCGAAGCCAAGCCCATCGCATCGCAGGGTCAGCAACAGATCGCGAAGGGGTTTGAAGTGTCGGAATGGTTTTACCTGCCGGGGTGGAAGCAGGCGCCCTCGCCGCAGTTGTTTGGTCCGGCTCAGAACGGAGCGTCGAAGAATTGGTTAGTGTTCACCGGTGAGTCAGCATTAGGCGATGAGCTGGCCCGGACGTTAACCGCACGCGGGCAAACTGTCGTAACGGTCAGGACCGGTAAAGAGTTCGCGGCATCCGGCGAGACTACTTACATCATCAATCCTCGCTCTGCCGCCGACTATTCAGCACTCCTGAAAGCGCTCGTCGATGATGGAAAGACGCCGGAGAAGATCATTCATCTCTGGAACGTTGATGAAGAGATCCGGGGTTTCGATGAGGCGCAGTACAGAGGCCTGCACAGCCTGGTGTTTCTGGCGCGTAGTATCGGCGAGCAACGGATTACCACGCCGCTGGAATTGTTCGTGGTCTCAAACAATTTGCACGCTGTGGTGGGCAATGAAGAATTGAACCCGGCGAAGGCGACGTTGCTGAGTCCGTGCAAAGTCATTCCGCAGGAATACACGCACATCAAATGTCGCAGCATTGATATTGATGGCTCTCATGACATTGATTCACTGCTCGCGGAGTGCAATGCAACCTCGCAGGATTCGGTGGTCGCTTATCGCAGCGGAAACCGGTGGGTGCAGACTTACGAACCCCTCTCTCTAAGCAGCGATGCGCCAGGTCGATCGCGTTTGCGGGAAGGCGGAGTCTATCTAATGCTCGGCGCGATGGGCCGCATCGGTTCGATCTTGTCGGAGTATCTGGCAGAGAACTACAAAGCTCGTCTGATTTGGACCACGCGCACCAGTGTTCCCGATCGGGCTGAATGGGACGATTGGTTAAAGACCCACGACGATCTGGATCCGGCAAGTGTCGCGATCAGAAAGGCCATGAACATCGAGAGTCTTGGCGGGAGCGTGAGCATCGTTACTGCCGACCTCGGCAATCGTGAACAGATGCAGCACCTTGTTAGTGAAGCTCTCAAGCGTTACGGCGAGATCAACGGCATCTTCCATGCGGCCGGACAGGTCGTGATGGGCGAGGAGACGGCGCAGACGATTCACGACGTTCAGGAAACGGATTACGACGTACACTTCACGACGAAGGTGAAAGGCCTGACCATCCTTGAAGAGATCCTGCGTGAAGTGAAGCCGGATTTCTGCTTCCTGATCTCGTCGATCTCTTCCGTATTGGGCGGATTGGGGCTGACTGCCTACACCGCCGCGAACATATTCATGGATGCCTTCTCACGTTCGGCAACCAGGCGCACCGCGCTGCCGTGGAGCACAATCAATCTCGACACATGGCAAGTTGAAACTGAGTTGCCGCCGACGAGTTTAGGCGCGAGCATTACGGAGTTGGCAATCTCGCCGGCTGAAGGCAAAGAGATCTTCTCGCGTGTTTTACCCAGAATCGGTTTTCCGCAGTTGGTAGTCTCCACTGCGCCACTGCAAGCGCGTATCGATCAATGGCTGAAGCTCGTCTCCTTGCGCGAGGCCGAACAGACTCGACGTTCACCAGCCACGTTCTACCCTCGTCCGGCGTTACGCGAACCATATGTTGCGCCGGCCAACGATCTCCAACGAAAGATGGCGGAAGTTTGGCAGCGCGTGCTGGCCATCGAAGAGGTCGGAGTCAACGACGACTTCTTCGAGCTCGGCGGCAACTCCCTGCTCGCCACGCAACTGGTAATGGAGATGCGCGAAGCTTTCTCGATGTCGGTTCCGTTGCGCGACTTCTTCGAGAAACCGACCGTAGCCGCGCTGTCCGCAGTGATAGAAACTAAAGCCGTCACTGAAGAACTTCCCAGGATCAAACGCATCCCCCGCGAGTCACTCCGTATCAGCCACAAGGCGCTAGGTGCAAGATAGTCTTCGCCACAAAGAGACACATAAAGCGGCTTTGCCCGAAAAGTAGGACCTGACTTGGGCCGGGTCAGTACCACCTCGCGGTAGCGGGTGGATCAATTTGGGCAG
>JBIOVO010000121.1:0-12556 GCA_044867735.1 Pyrinomonadaceae bacterium
TCGTGTGCTCGTGTTGACCGCCGAGTTTGCACAGGTTCACGGACAGACGGATCAAATGTTCAATCGCTTCGTCATTGAGCTGGGAGTGCTCACCGTTTTGATAGTCGCGCTGGTGGTCTCGCTCATACTGCTGCGAAAGCGAGGTGTTGAGGCGGTCGCTGAACGCGCCACTTAAGCATCGAGATGGCTACGCAAAAATCAAAGCTAGCGATATTCGTTGCTCTCCTGCGTGGAGTTAATGTTGGCGGCAACAACATGATCAGCATGAAGTCGCTGAAAGAGAGTTTCGAGAAGCTCGGTTTCACGCAGGTCGCGACTTACATCAACAGCGGAAACATCATCTTCAAGTCGAAAGAAACTGACGCTCGGAAGTTGGAGAAAAAGATCGAGCAGATGCTGCTGAAGGAATACGCGCTCGACTCGAAAGTAGTGTTGCGGAGTCTTGCGGAGATGGAAACACTGGTAGAGAGTTTACCGCGAGGCTGGAACGGCGACGGCAGTTGGCGATACAACGTCATGTTCCTGCGCCATACGGTCGACTCCGAAGATTTGCTCGCCGATCTTCCGATCAACACCGAGATCGAAGAGGTTGTCTACCGTCCGGGTGCATTGTTGTGGTCGATTCAATTCGCCGACTCAGGAAAATCGAAGATGGCGAAACTCGTGAGCCGCAAGATCTACAAAGAAATGACCGTCCGGAACCTCAACACCACCAGGAAGCTCTGCGAGCTAATGAAAAAACTCACCGACTGAGGCTTGTGACTACGAACAAGCTGTCGAAACGTATCGCCAGCGTGGATTGCGATTAAGATGACCGCGGCGCCAGCGGAATTTGAGCATCGGCTTTCTTTGTGCCCTGTGTGCATTTTTGTGGGGCTCAATGATTACGCGGGAGATTCTTGTAAACCACGCCGCCTTTCATCACGAACACCACACGACGCACGGCGGTGATGTCGGTGAGTGGGTTGCCGTCGAGGGCGATGATGTCGGCTTGCAGCCCGGGTGCGATGGAACCTATCTGATCGGCCATTCCGAGTGCCTGCGCACCGAGGGAGTTGGCTGAGATCATGGCGGCGAGCGGATCGACGCCGGAGTCGCGAACGCGAATAACAAACTCCTCCGCGTTCCGACCGTGCGAGCCCGCTAGTGCGTCCGAGCCAAACACGATCTTCAAGCCCGGAATTTTCGCGGCCTGCTTCATGAAATCGCGATACTGCGGCAGGAGTTCCTTGATTATCGGAAACACCTGTTCCGGAAAGCCCTGCGTGCCCGCAAACTTCTCTTTGTTCAGCAGATAATTCTCGAAAACCAAACCCGCCTGCGGATCGAGCCAGGTTCCTTTCTGGGCCAAAAACTTTAGATCGTCGTCTGAGGCGAGTGTTCCGTGCTCAACCTGTGTACAGCCAGCTACGGCGGCGGCGCGAACAGCATCTTTGTAAGCATGGACGAGTGTGCGCAGGCCGAGTTTCTTTGCTTCGTCGCAGGCAGCGCTCAGTTGCTCCGGTGAGAGCGTCAGCTCCGGACGACGAATACTCGCAGCCGCAAAGATCTTGATGACATCCGCGCCTGCCTCTTTCTGCTTTCTGATGTAGGCGCGAATCTCATCCGGCGTGCCCGTCTGTTCACCTCGACCCATCAACACGTCAACTGAGGTCAGAATTCGCGGACCCGGAACGTTGCCTTTCGCAATTGCGTCGCGCAAAGGAATATCGGCAGGATTCCCGACACTCTGCACAGTCGTGAAGCCGGCCATCAGTGTGGCCCATGCATTCGCTGCGGCTTGAAGTGTGGCGTAGGGTGTTGTCGGAGCTGCGCCCGCGTTTTTACCGTGCTCGTCGAAACTCCACGTGATGTGGACGTGTGCATCGATCCAGCCGGGCAACACTGTCAGACTACGAAGATCGTAATCGACTGGACCAGCGTTCGGATCGATCGCGACGATCTTTGAGCCTTCAATGACGATGCGCGTGTTCTTCAGTACCTGGCCCTTGCCGTCGAGCAACGTTCCTGCCGCAATGACGATGCGTCGCTGTTGCGCTTGCGTCGCATAGCAGGCGATCACAAGAAGAAGCACAGTTCGAATGAGAGTTATTCGCATTTGTCCTTTTTTATGGTTGCTAACAATCTGAAAAGTGTCACAAGTTGCGTTGGTTTGCGACGTTCTGAGCGTAGTCTACGGAAGTATGCCGAAAAAAGTTCTCTCACTCGCTGTGATCGCCTTATTGCTGAACCTGGTTGGTAACACTTCGGCGGCGGCAAATTCCAAATCGAAGGAGGCTGAGTTTGAAGCGAAGGTTAGAACTGCCGTGGTCCAGCTTGGAACGGGTCGAGAGGCTCGCGTGGAAGTTAAACTGCACGACAAGCGGAAGCTGAAAGGCTACATCAGCGAAGCGGTTGAAGACGGTTTCTTCGTCGTAGATGAAAAGACGGGTGTAGCCACTCACGTCGCGTATTCAGACGTCAAACAAGTCAAAGGCCAAAACAACTTCAACGGCAAGAAGGTTGCTCTTGCTCTCGCTGTAATCGCTTTTTTGACACTGATCGCAGTCCTTCAAATTAACTGTAATAAGAACTGTTAGCCCTTTTTCCTGGGCTGCGGCGCTGGTTGTTGCAAGCACACTTCAGCCAAGCCGAATGTCGCCATCCCGCGCTGGAACTTGTCAGTTAAGCCGCTGCTTTGAGACAGAGCAGTATCGAAGTCGCTCTTCGCCAGTTCACGAAACGCACGCTCCGGATCCAAGCCTGGCATGTAAAACCAGAGCAGGTACTCGCCCGCGTAATGGCCGCCTCTGCCCTTTCTCTCGGGAGTCTTTTGCAGGGATTGATCGTCACCGAAAAAATCAGGCGCCTCGATACGGTTGATGCAATTGATCGCGTCTGCGAGCACCTCGATCGATCGGTTGAGATCTATCTTGATGTAGAGACTCGAAGCCGTGAGAAGCGTGCGCGCCGCAAAGATACTTATCCCGGCCTTCTTTGCTTCCGTGATTGCCTCGTCGAGAAGTTCGCGCCCGCGAGTTTGCGTTTCGCTCTTGTTCAGTAAACCCCTTGCGATCTCGGCGTGGAGAAATGCGCGCAGTTCGTGTCCGTTAACCTTCGAGGCGAGTCGCTCGGCCTCATCGAACTGCTTGTTTTGCGCGGCGCTTGAGGCACGTCTAAAGTGGATCCACTCTATCAAATGCGCGCGTAGAGTCGATTCGCTAATCTTCTCAATCGCCGGAAGGATGAGCGTCACGGTCTCATCTCCGAACCCGGCGCTCAACACCGCTGTCGCGATGCGTGAGTCGCGCTCGTTCACGTCCGGTAGCTTCTCAGCCGACTCTACCTGTTCTTCGAACGTTCTATCCGGCGCCGCAGAAATCTCGCGTCCGGGTTCCAGCAGTTGAGTTTGATTTTCAGGTGACAGCGAAACCAGGAGTTTCTCGCGCGCTTGCGTAAGCGGAGCCAGCAAGTCTGGTAGAGACGTACTTACCTGAGGTTCGAGCCGGATCAAACCCTCCAACAGATGGACGGCGCCAGGCCTCATCGCGACGTTCCAACTACGATAAGTATCGCCCTCATCGAGCGGCGCCTCGAGTGCCAGTTGCGCCCGACGCAGCATCACCTGCATGAACCTGCGTTGCAGCGACTGGTTGATCACGAAATTGGCCGGCGCCTTATGAAATGAAGCTACCGGTGTGTTGCGCGTGTCGGACCAGGCGAACGGATATGCTTGCAGGTAAAGAAACTCGCGCAACGGTTTGTCGCCGTAAGCATCGAGTGCGAGCGAGTAAAAATCATCGGCCGTTTTCTGATTGACTTCAGCCAGGCGATATAGAAAACGCGTCAAGCCGAAACCGGCTGGGTATCCCAAACTCTGCATTGCGAGCTCGAGAGCGACGTTGAGATCAGTAGCAATCAGTTGATGAGCAGACTCGAGCAACCGGTTTGCGTGCAAGGCGCTTTCGAATGAAGCTCTGGTTGACGCGGTCTTGCCATCGGGTTTAAGCACTTGTTGCATCAACTCTCTGGCCCAAACGATATCGCGTTTAGCAACGGCTCGAATCACGATGTACCGCTGATCCGGTTTCTGCATCCTCACAATAATTGCCTTCAATTCTTTCTCGTCCGTCTCTTTTTCTTTCTCAACAGCTACTTCGAAAGCTTCAGTGAAGACTGCGCGCGCCTTGTCTTGCTGGTGCGGCCACAACAGATCTCCTACGCGAATTAGCAGCGTGATGCGTCGTACCGGATCGTCGAAAGTCTTACTAATGGCCGCCTGCTGTTTGATCATGTCGAGTGCGTTGTCACGCGTGCACAGCGGAGACTTCGCGGGCGCAACGGGTTTCGACTGGGCCGAGACTTGCGGACTTGGAATAAGGAAGACGACTGAAACCAGCCGGACGAGACGAAGAGTGCGTTTGCGATGTTGGGGAAGACTGAGCATCTGGCCTCGACGATGTAACGCCCGAACCGAACGAACGTTCCACAAAACAATCCACAGATTACACAGATTAATCGGCGTAATCTGCGGATGGCTCACGGCGCTGGGACTGAATACTTAATCAGGTGGTCGCGCGCGATCACAAAGAGTTCGTTCTTGTCGTTGAAGACCATTCCGAACGCCATGCCCTTCAATTGAAGGAGCGCCAGATACCGTCCATTGGCGTCAAAAATCTGAATGCCTTTGGTATCGCCAACGTAGACGCGCCCGTATCCGTCAACCGCAATCGAATAAGGAGCCCGCATCTGCCCGGGTTGATCACCGGCGCCGCCGAAACGATTAATAAACTTTCCATCGCGGCCAAACTTGAAGACGCCATTGTTGAATCTGCCGAGCGCGTAGATATCCCCTGACCCGTTAACCGCAACCCGCATACTCAACTCAGAATCGCCGCTGGCGCTACTGATCGCTGCCGGAATCGTCTGCACCACTTTTCCGCTCGAATCAAATCTGATGACGTCGTCGCTACCTCCGTGCTTCGCAGTCACAAGTCCACCATCGACTGTCGCGGTAACGTCGTCGAAGTTCGATCCATCGAATTCCACTGGACCAGTCTTCTCTCCGCTTTCGCCACGATAACGTTCGACACGTCCACCGTGTACGGCATAAATCGTACTTTTGCGATCGGCAGCGAGGCCGCGAAGTATCGTCTTTCGATCGCCGATACTCCATTGCGTCACGAACTTGCCGGCTGGATCGAAAACCTGAATCCGTCCACCCGTGTATTCGCCCACATAGATTTGTCCCGCGCCATCGATAGCAACACTACGCGCATCGGTAAACATTCCCGGGCCGATGCCTTCGCTGCCGACGTCAAACAGCACGGTCGCAAAGCTGTTGGCGCTTTCTTTCTTAGGTGTGTTCGGACGCGTAGGAACGTTGACTTCCTTCGCCGCGCGGCTGGCTGAGTAGAGTGCCGGCGTGATAATGCCGACGGCAGCAAGCACGACGACGACCCCAACGAGCAGCGGGATCGCCAGCAGCAACCAGATCCACTTCGGGAACCTGAGTCCCGAGCCATTTCCGAATTGAATGCGGACCACTCGTGCCGGTTTGCCCGCGAGTTCATTCGGGGCAATCAGTTGGCTGTGGCAATAGTCACAGCGGACAGTTGATTTCGTGTTTAGCGGATCGGCGGATTGCTCGTAGGTGACGGGCGCTCCACATTTTGGGCAGTCAAAAGTTTTCGGCATAGGTTGGCAGCCATTTTAGCCGCAGATTGACGCGGATGAACACTATGAATGATATTATTCGCCGCTAGATTCCGGACCTCCCAATTTGGTTCTTACGTGGCGCTCAGCACGTCAACGGACCTGCATTCCCCTACAACATCGACGCACCCAAATGAGGAGGAGAGTATGGCTAAGCCAACCAGGATCTTGTTTCTATTACTCACGATAATCCTATCGACACTTACCGCCCACGCCGCGGCGCCGGTGGGCCAGACTATCTGGATACGCGCGACTTCCAATGGCCTTTTCGTTTCGGCTGATCAGAACCGCGGAGCATGGGCGCCACTCGTTGCGGATCGTCCCGCGGTCGACGCCTGGGAACAGTTTCAGGTGATCGACGCCGGCGGTGGTTTTATTGCATTACGAGCTATCGGCACGGGTCTTTTTGTTTCTGCAGATCAAGCGCGCGCAGCTTTCGCTCCACTCGTTGCCGATCGCCCGACGATTGGGACGTGGGAGCAGTTTACGTGGGCCGACCTTGCCGGTGGCGCGTTCACTCTCAGAGGAAGAGCGACCAACCGTTTCGTGTCGGCTGATCTCAATCGCGGCGCCGCGCTCGTTTCCGATCGCATTGCCGCAGGCGCATGGGAGCAGTTTACGTGGGCCGCGGTCGGAGGGACACAGCCTCCACCAGGAGCGCCTCCAGGATTCCCTCAACTGGTGTGGTCCGACGAGTTCAACGGTTCTGCAATCAGCTCAGCCAACTGGGGGTTCGATCTTGGCGGCGGTGGCTGGGGTAACAACGAACTTCAGAACTACACGAACAGATCAGTGAACGCACGGATCTCAAGTGGCACGCTCGTCATCGAGGCGCGGCGCGAGAACTTTGGCGGCAACGCTTTCACCTCGGCTCGTCTGAAGACGCAGGGCAAACAATCGTTCGGCATCAACACATGGGTCGAGGCTCGCATCAACGCGCCGGAAGGGCAGGGAGTCTGGCCGGCTTTCTGGATGCTCGGCAACAGCATCACGACAGTCGGTTGGCCCTCGTGCGGCGAGATCGACATCATGGAGATTCAGGGACAGAACCCGTTGAGAAACTTCGGTACGATTCACTGGGCCGATCCGGGTGGCAATCACGTTTCGTTTGGCGGGATCTTCAATTCGTCGAGCTCACTCACGGCGGGCTTTCACACGTTCGCGATTTCGCGCACTGGGAGCACGATAAGGTGGTACGTCGATCGGGTGCAGTATGCGGAAGCGAACATCGCAGGTGGGATTAACAGCACCTCCGAGTTTCAAGGACCATTCTTTATCATTCTCAACGTTGCAGTGGGTGGAAACTTCGTCGGCAGCCCCGACGGGAGCACCGTGTTTCCGCAGCAGATGCAGGTTGATTGGGTAAGGGTGTGGGGAGTCTGAAAAACTTAGCCACAGATTCACGGCCATGTGAATCTGTGGCTAACTAAGATCCAAGAACTGGGCCGCTGAATGGATCGGAAAAGTTATTCTTTTATCGGTTCAAGACTAATCGATGTTTCAGTATCCCTGGTGACATTGATAAATCGCGATACGGTTCGGTAGTCGGTGTATTCAAAAGTGGCTTTATATATGCCCCAGTTGAGTCTTGCCTTGAAAGGCGTTGTTCCGAAAGAGTTAATGTCAGCACCTCCCACTCGCGATAACCTCACTCGTGCTCCAGATGGTTGCGTGAGAAGCGTAACGACGTAGTCTCCGGTTTGCCCCGGTTCACCGACTCGCTCCTTTAGTTCCGTCACCCGTTGTTGTGTGTCGGCCAGGTCTGTTTCCAGTTTTTTTACGGTGGGATTCTGTTGAATCTTTTTAAGATCCTGTGTCGTCACATCCTGGTCAAATTGAACTCCCACATCGGTCAATGCTGCTAAGATCTGCTGTCTCTCTGCTTCTATCCGCGCTTTTTCTTTAACCAACAACTCAACCTTTTGATTAGCAGCAGTCAATTCATCCTGCGCCCACTGCTGGAATTCAGGATCGGTTTTTAGTTTTGCGAGCAGATTAAAGAGTCGCGCTTGCTCCGCCTCAGTTATCCCGGGCTTAAGAACTCGATCAAGATAGTTCTGGCGTATCTTGTCCTGCTGTTCAGCCAGCAGCCGCTGTGCTTCCCTTGTGTTCTTCAACGATCCGTCTATAAAAGTCAGCAGCGGCAAAACCGCCGCGATCATAGCGGCCAGGATGGTCACTGTCTTCGAGTTTCGCCACCAGGGAAGTCTTTGAGTTGCTCCTGTCTTCTCTCGAAAGGCTTTTTCCAAAGACTCCAGGCGTTCGTTGATACGCAACGCTTCCTCTAACTTCGAGAGACGTGTTTCTGTTGGGACCAACTCGGACATTTTTACCTCCTATCACTCAAAGTACTTCATGCACACTGGCCTGGCAGCTGTGAAGCAGGACAAGTAGGTTTGAGATGATCTCGACCATGCGAGAGGGCGCACACAGCGCTTTCTTCCGGGGGCTTGGTTCCTCGTTGAGAACTTCCGGACTTCTTAAAAATCCGCGAGAGTACGGTGCAGGGCGCTCACGCCACACATATCGAATTGATTGAGTATTGCGTAGCATCAGCTTCTACCCATGGGGGTTGGCGAAGAAGACCGTATCTACAAGGACCGAATTTAGCTAGATTGAGACGGCCAGCCACGAGTTTGCAAGAGGTCGCAGAGGCTCAAGTTCGGTTAGCCTGGACAAAGAACGCGCAGAGGTTAAGCGCGTTGTGGGAGGATGTCAAGCATTGGAATGTCAATGAGGACAGGTCCGATTAAGGCCGATTTTGATCTCAACGATGCTATTGACGACCACACGATCGTGATCCACCTACTTGATGTTAAGCGCGGCGCGGAAGAGTTTGTTGCACTCTTCTTCCAGCACTCCGCCGACGACCGTGCAGTTACGGAAAGTGGCCAGCCGTGAGAGCTCCTCTGCCCGGATGTCGATAGCCCACCAGTCTAACGACTTCAGGAACGGTATCGATGAACCATAGACCACGCGTTTGATTCCGGCCCAGGCAACCGCGCCCTGGCACATCGCACAAGGCTCGGCGGTCGTGTAAAGCGTTAGCCTGGTCCAATCGATCCCGGCATGAGACGCGGCGCATTTGTTGATCGCATCCATCTCGCCGTGCCAGGTAGGATTTGTTACCGAACGGTTCCAACCCTCCGCGACGATCGTCCCTTTTTGCTGGTCCACCAGGAGCGCGCCGAACGGATGCTTCGGCACGTTGCCGGCGAGGCGAATGGCCCTTCTCATGAATTGCTCATCCGCAGGCTGGAGCAGTGTGCATCCGATTGTTTTGGTTTCGAAGGCAGGCAGCATCGGCACCGCTGCGATCGATCCAAGCAGGTTGCGAATCAGAGTTCGTCGGTTCATGTACGAATGTTAACTTATCCGCGAGGATCTGTGGCAACATACGGCCCATGAAATTGATTAGTGCGCTGGTCTGCGCCGCGCTCTTATTCTCTTCATCCGCTTTCAGCCAGACATCACCTGACAAGACTTATGAGCTACGCGGTGGTTGGTGGTTCAACGGGCAACGCTTCGTGCGCCGGAAGTTGTATGTGGTTAAGGGGGTTTTCACTAACGCTCGCCCGGCTAAGGTCGATGAGGTGCTTGATTTCGGTGACTCGTACGTCGTCCCGCCTTTCGCCGACGCTCACATGCACGGGTTCGACAATCCTGACGCGGTTGCCGCAAGCGCAGAAACCTATTTGCGTGAAGGCATTTTTTACGCGATGTCGCTGGCCAATTCGATTCGTGGCAGGAAAGCAGCGGCCGCTCTGGTCAATCATCCGGGAAGTGTCGATGTGGCGTACGCGGACGCAGTGCTTACTTCAACGCGTGGGCACCCGATCATGTCTGCTGAGATGACTGCCAACCAGTGGTCGTGGGACACACTCGGAGCGCGCTGGCAGGACCTGCTCAAGAGTCGAAAAGCGGAAGGCGATGTTTATTTTGTGATTGATAACCTCGCCGATATTGAACGGCAGTGGAGCCGGATCATCGCGAGCCATCCTGACATCATAAAAATCATGATCCTCGACATCGAGCGTGACGCCGCTCAGCGCGCGAACGCGGGTGCGTTAGGCGTGGTGGGTCTTCCGCCGAATGTCGTGCCGGCGGTTGTTGTAAAGGCACACAAGAGCGGGTTCAGGGTGGCGGCGCACGTCGAGACCGCCGCTGACTTTCGTTTGGCGATCAAGTCTGGTGTTGAAGTTATCGCTCACCTTCCGGGCATGGCCGTCAGCACGGACGCCGACATTCCGCGCTATCTTATTTCGGATGAGGACGCCGCGTTGGCGGCTCGTCGCGGAGTGGTTGTTATTCCGACAGCGTGGCTTTCGGGCCAGGACAGGACCTCGCGCGGCGACAAGGTGCAGGTGGAGCGCAGCCGCCGCGTTCAGAAAGCGAATCTCGAGCGACTCACACGAAAAGGAGTTCGGATTGCGATCGGCAGCGATCTGTTCGTGACCGCCGGGACGGAAGCCGCCTACTTGCGAGATTTTGGCGTCTTCAACAACGGTCAGTTGCTTCGGATGTGGTCCGAGACTACGCCGCAGACCATCTTTCCTCGCCGCCGAATCGGGAGACTGATTCCGCGCTACGAAGCCAGCCTCCTGGTGCTCTCGTGCGATCCGATCAAGAACTTCGACTGCACGAAGAAGATCACGGTTCGCATGAAGCAGGGAAGCCTGCTGGCGGCGCCAACGCCGTGAGCAGACTCGAACACGTGTACTGGATCGGCGGTGCGAGTTGTGCGGGGAAGTCGACCATCGCGCGTCGCCTGGCTGCTGAGTATGGGTTGCGTGTGTACGCGACCGATGACGTGATGGCCGAGCACACGCGCCGCACGACACCTCAAGACGCTCCGTTGCTGCACAACTTCATCGAGATGGACATGGATGAGCGATGGGTGAATCGCTCGCCGGCAGCCATGCTCGAGACATTCCACTGGTTTCAGGGCGAGGGCTTCAACTTGATCGTCGAAGACTTGCTGGCTCTCCCATCTGGCGTCATCGCAGAGGGCTTCCGACTGTTACCACGCCTCGTCGCGCCTCTTCTCTCGACACCTGCTCACGCCGTCTGGCTTCTCCCGACACCAGACTTCCGTGAAGCAGTGATCGACAGTCGTGGCGGGTTGACATGGAGCTTCCTCGCCAGGACCAGCGATCCCAAAAGAGCCCTGCGCAACCTCCTTGAGCGCGATCGGCTCTTCACCGACCTCCTCCGCGAGGAAACATCTCGCCTCAAACTACCCGCGATTGAAGTCGACGGTTCGATGACTGAGGGTGATCTCGTCAAGCGAGTGACGGAAGCATTCGGACTCTGAGTAGTAATCGCCGCTGAAAGGAATCCCGCCGTGGCTGACCAACCACAGCCCGGTTGACGCAGTTGATGCTGGAAAGCATCATTGAACCGTTGGACCATGAAGTAGGTGAAAGGTCGGACTAAACTCGCGATGATTTCTTACATAGACATACTAGGTTGGATTGGCTCAGCAGCAGTAGTTACCGCCTACGCGCTCATTTCACTACACAAAACAACTGGCGGCTCAAGATTCTACCAAGCGCTCAACCTTGTCGGCAGTGTGGGTTTGGTCGTTAACACGGCTTACTATCGAGCGTACCCATCTACGTTTGTTAATTTGGTCTGGTTGGTAATTGCGGCTTTAGCCCTTGTTAAGACTACCGGTCGTCCGCGACCCGCCTCAAACTGAATCTACTGGGCGGAGCTGGAAGTGAGACAGGGAGGTTTTCACTCCGTTAGGAGTGATATATGTTTATAGCTTACGAACAAGAACCAGATCTCAAACTCCGATTAGTCGTTGCTTCTGTGCGCCAGATTTCACTCCGCTGGAGTGGTATGTTTATAGCTTGCGAACAAGACCAGATCTCAAACTCCGATTAGTCGTTGCTTCTGTGCGCCAGATTTCACTCCGCTAGGAGTGGAATGTTTATAGCTCACAAACAAGAACCAGATCTCAAACTCCGATTAGTCGTTGCTTCTGTGCGCCAGATTTCACTCCGCTAGGAGTGGAATGTTTATAGCTTACGAACAACAACCAGATCTCGCACTCCGATAGGAGTGCGATGTTTGTAGGTTGGCCAACGCTCCCAGATCGCGGTTACGATCCATCGCGATCTACAATCCTCACGCTCGATGGAGCAGAAAGAGCTACCTCATGGCTAACACCTACTCACAAATCTACATTCAAACTGTCTTTGCGGTTAGTGGACGACTCTCGCTAATCGCTGCGGACTTCAAGGAAGAATTACACAAGTACATTACCGGCATCGTCACCAAGCAAGGTCAAAAGCTTATCAGGATTAATGGGATGCCCGATCATCTTCACATCCTGATCGGCTTGAAGCCGTCGAAGGCCCTTGCAGACCTCGTTAGAGACATCAAATCTGACTCTTCGGATTGGGTGAATAGGAAGAAGCTCGCCCGCGGCAAATTCGGATGGCAGGAGGGGTATGGTGCGTTCTCCTATGGTCATTCACAATTAGACACGATCGTTCGCTACATCATGAATCAAGAAAAGCACCATCGACGAAGGTCGTTTCGTGATGAGTATCTGACCTTATTACGGAAGTTCGAAGTAGATTTTAAGGAGGAGTACGTTTTCGAGTTCTACAATTAGCTGGTTAGAAACATCGCACTCCTAAAGGAGTGCGGAACGTTTGGGTAAGAATGGGCTATAAACATGTCACTCCTCCGGAGTGAACAAATCGCAGTCCTCTAGGGAGTGAGCAAATCGCAGTCCTCCGGAGTGAGTAAGTCGCAGTCCTCCGGAGTGGAGTAAATCGCAGTCCTCCAGGAGCGAGTAAGTCGCAGTCCTCCGGAGTGGAGTAAATCGCAGTCCTCCAGGAGTGAG
>JBIOVO010000122.1:0-21850 GCA_044867735.1 Pyrinomonadaceae bacterium
ATCTTAACTGCAAGAAATGATGCAAGCGACGGCACGATCCTCGAGGCCGAAAAAACTCACCACAAAGGCACAAAGACACAAAATCAGCTAGAGAAAACCTTTGTGTCTTCGTGTCTTTGTGGTGAAAAACTGTCTCGTAAAAAAGGAGGGAGAGCCCCGACGACCCTCCCTCCAAACGGGCGATAGATGATCCTCTAGTCGGCCTTCTTTCGAATGAAAGTCGGGACGTCGAGGTCATCAACGCGCGGAGAACCCATCATAGGCCGCGGGAGATCGTCGGCCGGCCTTGCTACGAAACGTGGTGGCGGCGCGGGAATCGCCGTTGTCGCAGCGGCAGACACAACTGATGCGGCCTCTCGGTCGAATCCTGTTGCGATGACAGTGATCTTCATCTCGTCAGTCAGGTTCTCATCGATCACTGCACCAAAAATTATGTTTGCATCATCGTCAGCCGACTCACGAATGATCGACGACGCAGCATTGACTTCAAACAGCGTAAGGTCCGGCCCACCCGTGATGTTGATCAGAACACCCTTGGCTCCCTGGATTGTGGCCTCTTCCAGAAGCGGCGAAGAGATCGCTTGCTGAGTCGCTTCGATCGCGCGATTCTCGCCGGTCGCGCGTCCAGCGCCCATCAACGCCATGCCCATTCCCTGCATGATCGACTTCACGTCCGCAAAGTCGAGATTGATCAAACCGGGAACTGTGATCAGATCGCTGATGCCCTGCACTGCCTGGCGCAACACGTCGTCAGCGACCCTGAAAGAATCTGAAAGCGAGACTCCACGTTCGACGGTGTGCAGGAGTCGCTCATTCGGGATCGTGATGACCGTGTCAACACACTCGCGCAACTCTCTGAGACCCTGATCCGCTTGTTGCATGCGACGCCGGCCTTCGAAGTGAAACGGCTTCGTCACTACCGCAACTGTCAACGCGTCGAGTTCGGTCGCGAGTGAAGCAACGATCGGCGCTGCGCCCGTACCGGTGCCGCCACCAAGACCCGTGGTGACAAACACCATGTCAGCACCTTCGAGCACTTCGATGATCTTGTCAGTGTCTTCGAGAGCGGCTTCGCGGCCGACTCCGGGATCGGCGCCCGCGCCGAGTCCTTTCGTCAAACGACTGCCGAGTTGAATCTTGATCGGAGCACGCGAACGTTTGAGGGCTTGCAGATCTGTGTTGGCGACCAGGAATTCGATCCCCTCGATGCCGGCCTCGATCATGCGATTCACTGCGTTGCTACCGCCACCACCGATGCCGATCACTTTTATCCGCGCTCCGGTAAGTGGCGGATCATCATCAATGAAAATATTAATGCCGGTTCCGGGTTGACGAGTGTCCGGTGTCATAGTTAGTTCCTCTCTCCCAAAACGGGATGGCTTCCAAGGCCTCTTCCTTCTATGTTGGGTATCTTGAGCCATCGGCATCGATATCTTGCGGACAATATCTTGTGCAACCGGGGCGCAAGCATACAACAACTTGTCAGAAAATACTACCGAATCTATTCCGAAATCTTGACACAAAATGTGTCAGCTTCCCTGTGGATCCACGCCTGCTCACACCGGTTCGGATCTCTGCTGCTTGCGTACGATGTGCAAGCAACGCGAGACCTGCGGCCGCTGTCCAGGCCGGACTCTGAATGTCTTCGATCAATCCACCGAAGCGATCTCGTTCGGGATACCCAATTCGCACCGGCGCATCAAACACTTGTTCTGCGATCTCAGTCATGCCATGAAGTAAAGCACCACCACCTGTCAGCACTACACCACTCGAGAGTTGTCGCTCCCAACCAGCGTCTTTGATCTCATCAGCGACGTGCATCAGCACTTCTTCAGCACGCGGTTGCAGGATGTCGCACAGAATCTGTCGCGATAACTGGCGTGGCGGTCGTCCACCAACTGAAGGCACGTCGACCAACTCACCTCGCTCCATCTCGCTCAACGAACTACTACAAGCACAGCCAACCGTTCGCTTGATCTTCTCCGCTTCGGGGATCGGCGTTCGTAGTCCGAAGGCGATGTCGTTAGTGAAATGCGAACCGCCGAGTGGGAAAACCGCGGTGTGTTGCACTGCTCCGCGCTGGTAAATAATCAGCCCCGTTGTTTCGGCGCCGACGTCCACCAGTGCGGCTCCAAACTCTTTGTCATCTTCAGTTAGCGATGCTTCGGCGGCGGCGAGTTGCTCCAGAACCATGTCTGCAACGACGAGTCCGGCGCGGTTCACGGCGTTGATTGCGTTCTGTCGCGCCGTGACCGGACTCGTCACGATGTGAACTTTCACTGCCAGCCGCGCGCCGATCATTCCGACTGGATCATTTATGCCATCCTGATCATCGACGATGAACTCCTGCGGCAGGCGATCGACGATCTCACGACCCGCGGGCAGTTGAATCGCACACGCTGAGTCGATCGCGCGCCGCACATCTTCGGTGACGATCTCGCGATCGCGACCGGAGACAGCAACGATTGCCTGACCGTTAAAGCCGAGGATGTGAGAGCCGGCGAGATTGATCGTTACCTCTTCTGCTTCGAGTCCACTCATGCGCTCTGCTTCTTCGACGGCTTTCTTGATCGCGTCGACCGCAGCGTCGGGGTTAACGATTACACCCTTGCGCAAGCCGCGAGCTTCCGCTTCTCCGATTCCGACGACCTCGAGCAGATTCCCTTCACCAGGTTCACCGGCGATACACGTCACCTTACTTGTCCCGATGTCGAGACCGATGGTGTGTTGTGTGCGCTTCGCCATTTATGCAGCTACTCCTACGTTACAGGTCAATTTGAACCACGATCCGGCGCTACCACGCTCGGTTCCGTTACCTGGTTACCCGTGACCAACCCGACGATCGCTCTCTTCCCCTGCGTGAGATCTATGTAGCTGATTAGTGGACCACGCGCCGTTTGCCGCTGCGCATCCAAAACCGTTAGTGCTTTACTAAGCCGCGGCGCCTGATCATCCGAGCCGAGTCGGACTTCAATCTGCGAGTCATCACCCGCGAGTTGCACACGCACATCGCGCAGATCCATTACGTTCACTTCGCTCACACGTTCCGAAAGTCCCTGCGCGTCCCAGGCGCGTTGCAACTCGAGAAACTTACGAACGCGGTCGCGATTTTCCGTTCGCGCTGCCGCTGAAGCATCTTCGTTCCAGCCACGGAGGAAGAAGACGGGCATCTGATCCGTCGGCGACATCTCACCGAGATACACAGCGTCGTCGTCTACCCAAATGAAACGGCCGGCGGCGTTACGCACCACCGCCCGAGGTTCGCGTTCAGTGATCCGAACTCGAATCGAGTCAGGCAAAACACGCGTGACGACCGCAGTTCGCACCCACGGCAACTGCTCGATGTGCTTGCTGAGTTCCTGCAGGTCGGCTTTCCAAACTCCGGTTTGCGCGACGTCACGACGCACCACAGTTTGAATGTCGCCGGCCGACGCGCGTGACGCGCCTTTCGTCTCCACTGTTCGAATCTGAAAGAAACTGGCTGACGCTGCGGCGCGATAACCGACAAAGCCGATCAACGCGATGATGGCGAATACGCCGATGCGCAGCGCGAGCGGGACGTAACCCAACAGGGATTTGAGTCGCGAACCGAGCGGCTCACTTGACGGACGTCGCGCCGGCCGTTGATTCGCAGCAGATCGACCCTTGCCCATGCCACTGCGATTACCGACTTTTTGAGCTACAACCGGGTCTCTCACGACTCACTGCTCTCTTCTTCAGATCCAACCGCAGATTCAACAGATTTCTCCTGTGTATTCTCTGCGTAATCTGTGGACGGCTTTGCGCGCCAAAGCTCAACCTCATATTCGAGTTCGATTCCCTGCTCACGTTTCACACGCTCACGAATCTCTTCCGCGAGCGCCAGCGCGTCTTCGGCACGTGCGTTTTCGCCTTCGGTGACGATGAAGTTCGCGTGTACCGGTGAAACAATTGCACTCCCGCGCCGCTGACCCTTCATTCCCATGTTGTCGATCATCTTGCCGGTGCCGATGGTGCTGGCCGGAGCATTCTTAAAGAAACAACCCGCGGAACGTGAGCCGTGTGGTTGCGTTGCCAATCGCCGGCTCTTCGCTTCATCCATGCGCGACTTGATGCGTTCAGGCTCGTCGGGCGTGAGACGCAGCTTCGCGCCGAGCAGCAGTTCGCCTTCTTTGAACGAAGTGTGACGATAGTTCCACTGAATGCTCTCGCCCGGAACCTCGACGATCTTTCCCTCGCGAGCAACGCGCACGTTCTCGGTGACGGTACCGATCTCGTGATCGTAAGCGCCTGCGTTCATCCACAACGCTCCACCGACAGTGCCTGGAATCCCGCCGAGTCCTTCAATACCGGATAATCCAGCGCGAGCAACGTCGATGCAGAGTCGCGGCAACGAATATCCCGCACTCACCGATACACGATCGCCTTCAATTCGAACTTCGCCCTTCATGTTGCTCAAGTTGAGAACGACATAGTGGTGATCGCCGTCATCCGCCAAAACGTTGCTGCCGGAACCGAGTGGGCGCCAACCGATGCCGGCGCGTTCCAACTCATGCACGATCGCCGCCGCTTGCTCTTCAGTGTCGGGTGCGATGACCCAATCGATCGCGCCTCCGACTCGCAAGCTCGTCAACTCCGCAAAACGGCGTCCACGCTCCGCACGCACTCCGAGCCGAGCGGCGATCTCTTCGAGCGCGCGATCGCGTTCCGCCAGTTTGTTTTCTTCCTCCAACACAACCATCTCTCTTCTATTTCGAACTTCCCTGAGCCTGCTCGCGCAGTAAAAAGACCAATTGCTCACTCACACGATTGACGGTGCCGGCGCCCAGCGTTAACACGAGATCGCCCGGCTGCACATGCTCGCGCAACGTTGCGGCGGCGTTGTCGAGCGGTCCAATGTAGTTCACGTCCTTATGACCGAAGCGTTTAACGGCTGCGGTCAGAGCCTCGGCGGTAACGCCTTCAATCGGATCTTCACTTGCCGCATAGATGTCGGTGATGAAAAGCACGTCGGCGTTGTTGAATGAGCGTGCAAACTCCTGCATCAGATCGTGCGTTCGCGAGTAACGATGTGGCTGAAACAACACCACGATCCGTCGTCCGCCGGAGCCGAGTTTCGCTGCCGCGAGCGTCGCCCTGATCTCGGTCGGATGATGTCCGTAGTCATCGACTACGAGCACGCCATCGACCTCGCCTTTGGGTTGGAACCGGCGGCCCGCGCCAGTAAAGCGATGCAGACCTTCGACGATCTTTTCAAACGAGACTTCCAGTTCAAATCCGACTGCGATGGCGGCAAGAGCGTTGTAAACGTTGTGCACTCCGGGCACGCGCAACACCATCTCGCCCATCACGTCAGTGCCGCGCCAGACGGTGAATGAAGATCCGAAATTGTTGTCGTGACGAATTCCGTGTGCGGAAACGTCGGCCTGCGCGCTGAGGCCGTAGGTCATACGACGGCGTTCGAGCAGTGGAATGATTGCCTGCACGTTTGGATCGTCGAGACACAAGACCGACGAACCGTAAAACGGGACCTTGTTCACAAAACTCGCGAAGCACGCACGCACGTCGTCCATGTCGTGGTAGTAGTCCATGTGTTCGCGATCGATGTTGGTCACGACGGCGATCGTCGGTGTCAACATCAGAAACGAACGATCGCTCTCGTCCGCTTCAACCACCATCAGATCACTCGTGCCGAGATGTGCGTTTGAACCGAAGGCGCCGACTACGCCGCCGACGACCATCGTGGGATCGAGCCCCGCGTGACCAAGAACGGTTGCGACCATCGAGGTCGTGGTGGTCTTGCCGTGCGAACCGGCGACGGCGACTGTGTGCGGCTTGAGTCGCATCAACTCCGCGAGCATCTCGGCGCGCGGAATCACGGGGATTGAACGTCGATTTGCTTCGATGATTTCAGGATTGTCGTCGCGCACTGCGGTCGAGCGAACCACAACGTGCGGATGCCCGACATTCTCCGAAGTATGACCTTCGAAAATCTCAACACCCATTTGCTGCAGGCGATCGGTCACGTTAGATCGTTTGAGATCCGATCCCGACACGCGGAAGCCGAGATTGACGAGCACCTCAGCGATGCCCGACATCCCGATTCCCCCGATGCCTACGAAGTGGACTTGTTGAATTCTTCTAAACATTACAGGATTGACCAGATTCTTCAGGATTTCACTTTGTACTTAGTTCCTCGATTATGTCGACGGCGGCGGCAGCCGCATCGCCATGTGCCAACTTACGGCTCGCTTCTTCCATTCGCGTCAGCGTCTGCGGCTCTTTAACCAATCTTTCAATTTCAGTAACGAGCCGCTCGGGACTAAGTTCCTGCTGCAAGATCATTCTCGCGGCGCCCGCACTCTGTAACGCCTCGGCATTCTTACGCTGATGATCGTCGGCGGCGTACGGAAAGGGAACCATGATCGACGCCTTGCCTGCTGCGATCAGTTCGGCTGTCGTCGTGGCTCCGGCGCGACACAGCACCAGGTCCGCTGCGGCGAAGTCGGCCATCATGTTGTCAATGTAACTACGCACCTCAGCTTGCTTATTCCAACCAGCCGCATCGTAAGCGGCCTTCACCTTTTCAAAGTCAGCCGGACCCGTCTGATGCTTGATGCTTAGCATCGCCGGCAATTCTTTCAACTTCGGCAACGCCGCTATCATCGCTTCGTTGATCGCGCGTGCACCTTGCGAACCACCAAACACAAGCAACGAAAACTTTCCCGGCTCGCGTGGCTTCGGCGGTATTTCAAAAAACTCTCGCCGCACCGGATTGCCCGTGACCCTGGCTTTCCCGCGAAAGAACGGCAGCGCCTGTTCAAACGAAACCGCCGCACGATCGACAAACCGCGCCAGCACACGATTGGTCCAACCCGGCAGCGCGTTCGACTCCATCACGAGCGTCGGCCGATTCGTGATAGCCGCAGTTAAAACAACCGGACCCGACACATAACCACCAGCGCCGACAACCACGTCGGGTTGAAACTGTCGCATCAGCCGTCGCGCCGAAACGAAACTCTTCGGCAGGATCGCGAGTCCTTTCACGCGTGCGCCAAGACTCACATTCTTCAGTCCGGCACTTTCAATGAGCGATAACTCAAAACCAGCCTGCGGCACCAATCGTGTTTCGAGTCCCCTGGCGGTGCCGACGAAGTGGACTCTCGAATTCGCATCGCGCCGCATGATCTCCTGGGCGACTGCGATTCCCGGGTAAATGTGTCCGCCAGTGCCTCCGGCAGCGATAAGCACCTTCATTGTCAATTGCCGATTGCCGATTGCCGATTTAGATTGCCTTCAGCCCGCTTACCGAAATCGGCAATCGGAAATCGGAAATTGGCAATCCCCCCGCTCGCGTGTTGCGAGACGTTGAGCAGGATGCCGACGGCTGCGAGTGTCGGCACCAAAGACGATCCGCCATAGGAAATAAACGGCAACGGAATCCCTTTCGTCGGCACGAGCGAGAGCACGACACTAATATTAAAGAGCGCCTGGGCGACGATGCTGGTCACGATTCCCAGGCTGAGCAACATTCCAAACCTGTCGGGCGCCAGCAAAGCCGTGCGCACACCACGCCAAAGAAAAAGTGCAAAGACAAAGATCACGGCGAGTGCGCCGACCAGACCAAGCTCTTCGCCCACTACGGCGAAGATGAAATCGGAGTGAGCAAACGGAAGAAACAGCATCTTCTGTTTGCCCTCCGCGAAGCCGAGACCACTAGTGCCTCCTGATCCGATCGCTATCAACGACTGGACCACCTGAAAGCCGGCGTTCTGCGGATCGGCCCAGGGATCGAGAAACGTGACCAGACGTTTCAAGCGCCACGGAACAAAGATCAGTAACCCTGCGGCCACGATCAACGCGGGCGCCGCAGCCATTGCGAGATGAAGCAAACGTGCTCCAGCGGTGTAAATAAGGACGGTGAAGATCAACGCCAGCATCATCGCAGTGCCAAAGTCGGGTTCGATCACGATAAGCGCGGCGAGCCAGCCAGTAACGATCCCGCAGGGCAGAAACGTGCGCCAGAAATCTCCTTCTTCGCCCGCTCGCTTCTCGAGGAAGTAGGCGAGAAAAATTATGAGCGCGAGTTTTGAGATCTCCGACGGCTGCATCGAGAAGCCAGGAAACTTCAACCACCGATGTGCACCATTCGTGCTGCTGAAACCAAACACACCGAGCAATCCGATCGTGCAGATGATCAAGAGGCCGTAGACGATGCGACGGCTCTTTAATAGCTGATAGTTGAACTGCATCATCAACAACATCACAGCGAAGCCGATCGCAACCCAGGCGCCCTGCTTGAGCACGTAGAAAAACTGATTCCCGTTCTCCTTCTGCGCGATCACCGCTGACGCGCTGTAGACCATCACGACGCCGAACAGGGCCAGGCCGGTCGTCGCCGCGAAAAGCCATTTGTCTGGAGCGAGTTTTTTCGCCATACGAACCATCCACAGATTACACAGATACTCTGTCTTACCTGTGTAATCTGTGAACTGCCTCTTTGAACACCTTGCCGCGGTGTTCGAAACTCTCGAACATGTCGAAACTGGCGCATGCCGGCGCCAGCAAGACCACATCACCCTTTTCTGCGGCGTTGAATGAACGCGCCACCGCGTCTTTCATATCCGATGCACGTTCAAATGGCGCCAACTCTCCCAACTCCGACGCGATCGTCTCCGCGTCTTCACCAATCAACACGAGCTTTCTGACTTTCGTGCGGACCAGTGATCCTAACGGCGCATAAGGCGCTTTCTTTCCTCTGCCGCCGAGAACGAGCACGACCTTTCCCGGTTCGTGCGCGAACGCTTCGAGCGCTTTCAACGTCGCGTCAACACTCGTCGCCTTCGAGTCGTTGTAAAACTTCACTCCCCCGATCTCCGCAACAAACTCCAGACGATGCTCAACGGGATCAAATCTCTTCGCGGTTCCGTTCATTGACTCGATCGACGCTCCAGCAGCAAGTCCTGCTGCAAAGGCTGCTGCCGCATTCTCGACGTTGTGCAAACCCCGCAACTTCATCTCATCGACGTTCAGCAGCACCTGGTCATGGAAAACGAGTTCGCGGCCGCGAAGAAAAACGCCGTTATCGAGTTCCCGCTTAACGCTGAAGTTCATCACCTGTGCTCGTAAGCCACTGGCCCACGATGACACTGTCGGGTCGTCCGCATTCAGCACTGCTACATCTTCGTTCGTCTGGTTCATGAAGATGCGATGCTTCGCGCCGGCGTAGTCGTTGAATGTTTCGTAACGATCCATGTGATTCGGTGTCACGTTCAAAACAACTGCGATCGTTGGTCGAAAGGTCTTGATCGTTTCCAACTGAAAGCTCGACAACTCCGCGACGGTCCAACCATGGTCACTCGAAGTCTCAACCATCGAAATCAATGCTTTGCCGATGTTGCCACCCACCTGAACGTTCATTCCCGCATCGCGCAACAACTCACCGATCAGTGAAGTCGTCGTCGTTTTGCCATTGCTGCCAGTGATGGCAATGATGCGGCCTTTCAAAAAGCGCGACGCGAATTCGACTTCACCAATTACTTCGGCGCCCGCACGCTCGGCGTAACGAATCGGAATGATCGTCGCCTGAACACCAGGACTGACGACCACGAGATCGAGTTGATCGAGTAACCAACTCGGCGGCTCGCCCGGAAGCAATCCGATACCGGAGTCTTTCAGCGCTAAAGCTTCAGGCGTCCATTTTTCAATCGGCTTCTGATCAGTCAGCGCAACGACGGCGCCACGAGCCATCAAAAACTTCGCGGACGCGATCCCACTTCGCGCCGCACCAACTACGAGAACTTTTTTGCCACTAAGAAGCACAAAAGACACAAACAACTAGCGCAACTTCAACGTCGACAAACTCAACAGCGCAAACAGAATCGCGAGGATCAAAAACCGAAAGACGATCTTCGATTCCTTCCAATCCTGCATCTCGAAATGATGATGCAGCGGCGTCATCTTAAATAACCGCCGCCCGGTGCCTGTCGTCCGCTTCGTCATCTTGAACACGCCGACCTGCAACATCACCGACATCGCCTCGATAACAAAAACGCCGCCGACCATCAGCAACATGAACTCCTGTTTGGTCAGCACGGCGACGGTTCCCATTGCCCCGCCTATGGCAAGGCTTCCGACGTCGCCCATAAAGACCTGTGCAGGCGGCGCGTTGTACCAGAGGAAGCCGAGACTCGCTCCCGCCATCGCACCACAAAACACCGTCAACTCCGCGGCTTCCGGCCGGTGAGTCAGTTCAAGATAACTGGCCCAACGCGCGTCACTGCTGAGATATGTAAAGCCGGTCAACGCGCTCATCGCGATGAACGTGACGCTGATGGCGAGACCATCCAAACCATCCGTGAGATTCACGGCGTTCGAAGATCCAAGCAGCACGACGACGATCAGAATCAGATATATGTATGGACCGATAAAACTCTTCTCAGGATCGGCCGTCCACTTCAAAAACGGTATGCTCAGATTCCACGAATAACCGGTCCCGCCGATTAACTTCGTCGCCGTGAAGAGCACCGCCCAAACACCGACCGCGATCAACAACTGCGCCAGCAACTTTTGCCGTCCGGTTAACCCGAGACTTCGCTGCTTCGCCATCTTCGAGTAATCGTCAACGAAGCCGATGGCTGCAAAGAGCAGTGTCGCGATCATTGCGGTCCAGACATAAACGCTTGAGAGTCGCGACCACAAAAGCGTCGAGATCAAAACCGAACCGACAATCAGCACACCGCCCATCGTCGGTGTGCCGCGTTTCACCTGATGTCCTTGCGGGCCCTCTTCACGAATCTGTTGGCCCACGTTCCATTTCCGCAGCGCCTCAATCAACGAGCCGCCGAAAATGAGCGAGATCAACAGCGCCGTGATCGTCGCGTAAGCGGTGCGAAACGTGACGTACTGAAAAACGTTGAGCGCCTTTACGAGATACCAATCCTTATCCTTGAAGTGGAAATAGATCAGTTCGTAAAGGAAGTAGTAGATCATCGCTTTGCTTAAAGTTCAGAGTTCAAGCTTTAGCTTGTTTTTTTATCGCATCAGCAGCCTAAAGGCTGAACTCTAAACCTATCTTTGGTCTTCCCCCGCCAACGGAAAATGCTCGCGCAAGGCTTTGACGACCTTGTCGGTAGCCACGCCCCGCGAGCCTTTCACCAAAATCAAGTCGCCTTCTCTGACCTCTTTAACTACTTCGTCGGCAACTTCATCCGACGACTTGAAAAACCTCGCCGCAGCCAGTCCTGCCTCGCTTGCTCCGGCGACAATCTCACTCGCTAAACCACGAACTCCCCAAAGCAAGTTGATTCCATTGCCCGCGATTTCTCTGCCAACCTCTCGGTGCAGCGACACCTCATCGGGTCCGAGTTCAAGCATCTCTCCAGCAATTACGACCAAACGCTTCCGTCCCTCGCCAGCCTCCGCCATCGTGCGGACCATGTTCAGCAATGAACGCGGATTGGAGTTGTACGAGTCGTCGATGACCGTAAAACCACCCGCGAAATCAAAAACCTCTCCGCGCATCTTCGGCGCTTGCGCAGTTCCCAGTGCGAAGGCAACGTCCTCCGCTCTCATATTGAACCTGGTACCAACCGCTGCTGCCGCAAGCGCGTTGCTCAGGTTGTGACGACCGCTCATCGCGAGCGAGGCACGCGCCTCACCAAACGGCGTTCGCAGAAGAAACCTGACTTTCCCCAACGACCGCGTATCGATCTCGCTCGCCGAAACGTCAGCCGGATTATCGATACCGAACGTCAACGTCTCACCCGCGTGCTTCTCACGCATCTTCATAACTAACGCATCGTCGGCATTCAGAATCGCAGTGCCTTCAGGCTTCAGACCTTCGATCAGTTCCGCTTTTGCGGCGGCGATGTTTTCAATCGTGCCGAGATACTCGAGATGGACCGGCGCGACCATCAGCTCAACGCCAACGTCCGGCGGCGTGATCCGGCACAAACGCTGAATCTCGTGCGTCGGCGAAGACATGCCCATCTCCAACACCGCTAAATCGAACTGATCCGGCGAACGATCTTCACTCACCATACGCAACACTGATAACGGCAGTCCTAGTCCGTTGTTGTAGTTGCGCTCACTCTTCAGCACGCGATGCCCGGCGCCCTTCAGCACGTGCGCCGTCAATTCTTTCGCGGTCGTCTTTCCGGCGCTGCCCGTGATTGCGACTACCGGTTTGTCCCAGGCCGCGTACACACGGTGCGCGAGTTGTTGTAGCGCGGCGATCGCGTCGTCAACCAATAACAGGCGATCCTTCATGCTCTCGAGCACCGGATCACCAGTGACACGATCTATTCGTGCAACTGCCGCAATCGCACCACGCTCAAAAGCGTCCACGATGAAGCGATGACCATCTACAAACTCGCCATTGAATCCGGCGCGGGCGTAATCCTGTTGCGATAAAGCGAAGAATAGTTCGCCCGCGCCAACCGAACGCGAGTCGATCGAATAATCTCTAATTTGTTTGTCAAACAACTCGGCGCTTACGCTCGCTGCATTCGCGCCCATCAAATCCGCTGCCTCTCGAACCTTCACGTTATTAAAGCCTCTTCACGCTCGATTGATGCTTCATTTGCAGGCGTGTTCGCGCTGGCCGGTTCGAGTAGGCATTCAACCAGTCTTGAAAGCGAGCTCTGATTCATCGAATTAGCCAAAACTTCGGCATAACTGCCAACACGACCAGCGGTCGTACTCGTAACACCGCTCGAGCCATCTTTTGGGGGATGATGTTGTGCCCGGTGGGTTGAACGCTGGCTGCGTAGTCGTTTTCTACAGTCAGCAATGCCGTAGTTTACGTCATCTGCGAGAGTTTCTTCATCTTCGGGGTAGATTCTCATGTCGGGTCTTTCTTAAGAATCAATTTCAACCACAAAGACACGAAGACACAAATTGCTATAAACCTTTGTGTCTTAGTGTCTTTGTGGTTGGAATGCTGGGAAACGTCATTGCGCCCTCCCAAAATCCACATACACCAGTTGCCCCGTGCTCACCTCCGTGCCCGCTGAAGGACTCTGTTTCAAAACTTTACCCTCGCCACGCGCTTCGACCTGCAAACCGAGCTGCGCGCACGTACGTGCGACATCGCGCACACTGCGTCCACGCAGGTCAGGCATTAGCATCGCCTTCTTCGTCGCTACTGCGTAGACAACTTCTCCGCCTCGACCGCCGTTGTTATCCACGGTGGGCATTGTGGCTTGCCGCTGCTGCTCAGACTGCTCCTGCTGTTCACGCAACTTTGCGGCGCGCTCCGGATCTTCGTTGACCTGCGCAATCAAATCCGGCGCCGGCTTCGTTTCAATGTCAGGCATGACGCCAAGTGTCGGCAGAACCTGTTCGGCAACCTCTCGAAATATCGGCGCCGCGACGTCGCCACCGTGATAGGCGCCGGCAGGTTCGTCGATCACGACGATGATCGCCACTTGCGGATTGTTCACCGGAGCGAAGCCGACAAACGAAGCCACGTGTTTTGTCGCCGAGTACGCACGCGTTTTCGGATCGATCTTTTGCGCGGTACCCGTTTTGCCGGCTGCCGAGTAACCATCCAACTGCGCCGCCTTCGCAGTTCCTCTGAGCGTCACTCCTTCCAGCATCCCGCGGATAGCAACCGCTGTCTCAGCATTGATCACTCGTCGTTGTTCGGGTTGCGCACGATAGACAACAGCGCCTTCGGCATTGCGCACTTCGCGAATGAGGTGCGGCGCCACTCTCACGCCATCGTTTGCGAGTGCGCCGAAAGCTGCGACCATCTGCACTGGCGTGACACCGATCTCCTGACCGATCGCGATGGAACCGATCGACGAAGGCTGCCAGCGTTCTACCTTCCGCAGCAGACCTGCTGTTTCGCCCGGTAACTCAACTCCCGTGCGCGATCCAAACCCGAAGCGCTTGATGTAGTCGTACATCGCCGGATCACCGACTCTGATCCCCAGCTTGATTGCAGCAACGTTGCTCGACTTCGCCAGCGCCTCCGCGATCGTCAAAGTGCCAAATGCCGTGTGATCGCGGACCACGCGTCCAGCAACCGTGATCGCGCCCATCTGACAATCGATTCGATCCTCGACCTTCGCCAGCCCTTTTTCTAACGCTGCTGAAAAAGCGACGACTTTGAACGTCGAACCCGGTTCGTAGATATTCTGGAGCGCCCAGTTAGATCTCGTTTCGGCCTTGGCGTCCGCGACTCTGTTGGGATCGAACGTCGGCGCGTTTGCGAGCGCGAGGATCTCGCCACTGCGCGGCTCGAGCACGATCACCGTTCCGGACTTTGCTCGCGAGCGTTGCACCGCGGCGAGTAACGCCTGTTCAGCCTGGTACTGAATCGACTGATCGATCGTCAGAACAACTGTCTGGCCGGTCTTCGATGCGATCTCATAACTCTCGTACGGTTTGCCGTTCGCATCTTTCTCCAGTAACAACTTGCCCGGCTCGCCGGAGATCTTTGCGTTGTAGAACTGTTCGACACCGCCGAGGCCTTTTCCATCAAGACCGACGTAACCGAGCACGTGCGCCGCCAGGGAACCGTTCGGGTAATAACGCTTCGGTTCGAGTTGGCTGTGCAAACCCGGAAGATTTAAATCGGTGACCTTCTTCGCCTGATCCGCGTCCAGACGGCGAGCGACCCACACGAATCTCTTCTTATCTGCGTGTGCTTCGCGAAACTCTTTCGTCAGATCCGTCTGCTTCAAACCGAGCGATTGCGACAACTGTTTCGCGTTGCGATCCAACGTCTCCACGTCGAGACCGTCGGGATCGAGAAACAACGAAACAGTTTGCACACTCCGGGCGAGCTGCCGCTCCTGTCGATCCAAAAGCTCACCACGCAGCGGGCTTGTTTCGATCGGAGTTTGTTGTTGCTGGCGCGCACGGCTGGCGAGATCTTCGTGTTGGGAGAACTGAAGTTGGACCAGGCGCGCGCAGACGATCAGCATCCAAAAGCCAATAAAAGCCGCGACGAAAAGCGCGCGGCCTGCGGATACGTCCGGTCTGGATTTTGATCTTGCAACGAGGCGTGCCAACATCACCTACTTGTGTTCCCCCTAACCGCGTAGCGTGATGAGGACGCTGTTATGTTAGCCACGGATTACACTGAGTTTTTACCGATCAGTGTTTCATAGTCGCCATCTGTCCGGGCCTTGCCGGTTTTAGTCCGAGTCTGCGCGCTGCCGGCTCGAGTTTGTCGGGCGCAGTCGCGCGTTCTTTTTCGAGCGCGAGTCGTTGATTCTCTTCGACCAGCTTCTTGCGCTCGCTGCGCAACGTCTCGTTTTCATAACCGTACTGGACGGCGGCGAAGTGCTGCTTCGCGGCGAAGACAAAGCCGCCTGCCAGTACCAGTCCGCAAAACAACAACAGCGCCAGCCGGGAGAGCGCGGTGACATCGCGGGAGCGACGAACCTTTGCGTTGAGTTGATGTTCAGGAAATCTTTTCATAATCGTTTTTGTATAGGTCCTATAGGACCAATGTGACCTATAGCTTCCGACAAGCACGAAGCTTTGCGCTGCGTGCTCGCGGATTCTCTTCAACCTCGCGGTCGCTTGGCGCCACTGGCCGTCGTGTCAAAATCTCAACTGCCGCGCGCGCGCCGCACGAACAAACCGGCATTCGTGGGGGACACTGACACTGGCCCGAAAGCCTTTTCAGTTCTCTCTTGAGAATGCGATCCTCGAGAGAATGAAAACTGATCCCCACAAACTGTCCGCTGGGAATTAAAAGATCGACTGCGGTCTCGACAAACTCTCCCAACCCTTCGAGTTCGTTGTTAACGGCGATTCGCAGTGCCTGGAACGTGCGCGTCGCCGGATGAATCTGATTCCGCTTGTGGCCGCCGGCAGTTCTGGCTACAAGGTCTGCTAACTCTGCGGTGGTCGTGATCGGCTTCCCTTGCTCCCGACGTTCCACGATACGACGGGCGATGCGTCGTGAGTGTCGTTCTTCGCCGTACTCGAAAATGATTCGTGCTATTTCCGATTCGGGAAGTTGCTGTAGAAGATCTGCTGCGGTGACGCTGCCTGCCGGGTCCATCCGCATGTCTAACGGAGCGTCGAAACGAAAACTAAACCCACGCTCGGGCGAATCAAACTGCATCGAAGAGACGCCAAGATCGACAAGAATGCCGTTTGGATCGCGCTCACTTGCCTGGTGCAAAACTTCAGCAATGGCGTGGAAGTTGGCTTGAAATGCGCGGAATCTTGCTCCGAAGGGTGCCAGCCGTTGTCGCGAATACTCGAGCGCCGCAGGGTCTAGATCCATTCCGAGTACGCGAGTCTCAGTCGAGGAATTCAAAACTGCTTCGCTGTGTCCGCCGAGCCCAACCGTGCAATCGACAAAGAGACCTCCACGCTCAGGAGCGAGGAATTTCATTGTCTCTTCTAGCAGCACGGGGCGATGGGGCGCGCCTATGCCCCCCAAAGGCGCAGCCATCACCACCGCCCCGTGATCTCGTTCAAAGATCTTTCGACCTTTGTACTTAGATCTTTGTTCTTTGTTCTTTTTCACAAAGTACAAAGTACCAAGTACTAAGCTCTAAATACCAAGCCGTGCAATCGCCGCTTCGTCTTCCTCCGTGTACGGATCCGCGAGCATGCGAGCTTTGAACTTGTCGAGCTCCCAAACTTCCAAATAAGTCAGATAGCCGAGTACGGCAACGTCGCCCAGAACTTCCGCGCTCTTGCGCAGCAACGGATGAATCAGCAGGCGTCCCTGCCCGTCCATCGTGGCTTGCTGACCAAAGTAGTTCGTCCTATCAAGGAACTTTCGTCTGGCCGGATCCATCGAGGGGAGTAATGAGAGTCGTTGCTCTATCGATTCCCATTCCGGCAACGGGTAAATCCGAACGCAATCACCAGTCAAACTCGTGATATAAAAGTCTTTGCCGTGCTTCTCGTCGATGAGGCGCCGGAATTCAGTTGGAACTTTGAGGCGACCCTTGACATCAATTCGTGCCGTGTAATTTCCTCGCAGCATAACTTTGAGCCTGACGAGAGAGCTTTGGTGGGTGGTCCAAAGGAAAAGCGTTACTGATGATCGGTGTTGCTACGAGGTTGGACCCACTTCCGACCACTTTTGACCACCCAATCGCGGATACTACGCCCCGCTCAAGAAGGTGTCAATCCTTGCCAGGTGTGAAATGTTCGCCTTTTGTTTGCCTTGGGGACCTCGACCGAAATAGGTCCTATAGGCCCTATGGGACCTATTCTGACCACCTGTTGTACACTCTCGCCTCACACGATGACATTGATTCTCTTCTTCGGGTTGCTGGCGGCGGGCGCTAATGTTCTCGGCGGGCTCGTGCTGGTCAAATCGGGCGCGCACCGCTGGGGTGAACGCTTTTTGAAATATCTCGTGGCTCTCGGCGCCGGATTCATGCTCGCCGCGATCTTCATCGAGATCCTGCCCGAGACTCTCGGTCTCTGGACTCAATCCTCGCCCGGCGATCCTCCGGCCGAAGCCGTGGCGTTCGCTATGACGCTGCTGCTCGCCGGTTATCTCTGCATACAGTTTTTCGAGCATACGCTCGCGCCGCACTTTCACTTCGGCGCCGAAACCCATCCCGAGTCGTTCATGAAACCCTCCGCAGCCTACACGGCTGTCGGTGGTCTCTGTATTCACACCTTCTTCGATGGTGTCTCGATTGCATCCGCTTTCCTTGTCAGTCCGAAAGTCGGCATGCTCGTCTTTATCGCGATTTTGCTGCACAAGATGCCCGAAGGTTTTACTGCGGCATCGATCATGCTAGCTTCCGGTCGTTCTACGAAGATTGCATTGATTGCGACCGCCGGGATCGGTGTCGCAACTCTGGCAGGAGTGATCGGTGTCGCTTTACTAAACGCCAGGATGCACAACGCGGTTGGTTATGCTTTACCGTTCTCGGCGGGTGTTACCCTTTATGTAGCGGCCAGCGACCTGATCCCCGAAGTGAACCATAAAGAAGAACGAAACCCCACAGTATCAATCGTCGTTTTTGGAGGGGTGGCTCTCTTCTATTTATTGCACCGGCTGATAGAGGGCTAGCACTGACGAAGATTCGCCATTGCGTTTGCGCTTGAGAAAACATTACTCGCTCCGGTTTGGCTTCGGCCTTCTGGCTTTGCTCTTTGCCGTTTGTGTTATTCGAGTCAATGCACAGACGACACCGCAGTCACCCGTTCCACTTCCTACTCCCTTCAGCCCGATCGTAGATAACGCGAACGTCATCGATCCCGAGACCGAGGCGCGGCTCGTGTCGATCTTTTACAACCTGAAGGATCGCGGAAAGATTGAATTCGCGGTGCTCACGGTCGATACGACCGGCGACCGCGACATCTTCGATTTTTCACTAGCGGTTGCGCGCGGCTGGGGAATTGGACCAACGGAAGGTGATAAGGCCAGTTTTCTTTTAGTGGTCGCAGTCCAGGATCGCAAATATTTCACGCAAGTGAGCCGGCACCTCGAGGGAGATTTGCCGGATGGACTCGTGGGCCAGATTCAACGTCAACGACTCGTACCGGCGTTTAGACAGGGTAATTACAGTAAAGGAATATTCGACACGATTCAGGCCTACGTGGCCACCCTCGCAGCAAACCGTGGTTTCAGTGTTGAAGGAATCGATCAGAGATACGCCGCCCGCAACGGTGGAAAGACCCAGAACCCAGAGCAATCGGACGGAAAGAGTCTTAGCGGTATCTGCGTAGGAATCCTCATTGTTGGCGTCTTCATCCTGTTGCTTTTCTCGGCCTCGCGCAGAGGCGGCCGTGGCGGTCGTGGTGGCAGCGGCTGTTTGCAGGCGCTATTTTGGAGCGCGTTGTTCAGTAATTTTGATTCCGGCAACCGACGTCGCGGCTCAGACAGTTACTGGGGCGGCGGCGGATTCGGTGGCGGAGGTTTCGGCGGCGGCGGTGGAGGTTTTGGTGGCGGCTTTGGCGGTGGTGGTGATTTTGGCGGAGGAGGAGCCGGCGGAAGTTGGTAGGGGTTATCCGTGTTAATCTGTCGCAAAACAAAAGATGGTTAAGACAGTAGTACAGGAAGCACTCAGCGGACTCGTCGAAGATCTGCGCGCCACGCACGGCGACAATCTCGCGTCGGTCGTGCTCTATGGTTCAGCCGCTGCCGGCGATCACGTTGAGTTGCGCTCTGACTACAACCTGCTGATCGCGCTCAATCGCATCACCCCTGAAGACTTACGTCAGGCACAGGCGCCGATGCGCGAGTGGCAACGCCTGGGCCATCCGTTGCCTGTGTATTTCACGGTTGAGGAGCTATCGGATGCCGCCGACGTATTTCCGATCGAGTTTCATCAGATGGCAAACGCGCGCATCGTTCTTTTCGGGCACGATCCTTTTGAGTTTGTAAAACTCTCGGATACGCATCTGCGCCATCAGACTGAGTACGAACTGCGAAGCAAGTTAATCCAGTTGCGCCGTCTCTATATTCCGGCATCCACGTCCATCGACAAGTTGTCCGACTTGATGAGCGACAGTCTGTCGAGCTTTGCTGCGCTCTTTCGCGCGGTGCTGCTGTTGCACGGACACGAAGCGCCGGTGGCGAAGCCTGATGTCGTGCGCACAACGGCGAAACTCCTGCAACTCGATCCGTCACCGTTTGAAAGAATTTTTGAGTTTCGCGCCGGCGGTAATCTCCCCTCGTCGGAAAAAGAAGCGAATGATCTTTTCGGAAGTTACCTGTTTCAGATCGAACAGGTTGTTGAAGCAGTTGATGAGTTGGAACGGAATGAGCACTGAACTGCATGGGCTATCACTAACAATGGGAGATTTAAGAATGAAGACCCGAAGATTGGTAATGCTTTTCGCTGTGGCGTTGATTGCGTTTGCTGCCAGCGGTTGCGGTTACAACACACTGACGACAAAACGCGAGAACGTTAAAGGAAAATGGGCCGGCGTTGAAACGCAGCTCCAGCGCCGTGCGGATCTCATAAACAATCTGGTCGAAGCGGCGAAGATGGCGGGCATCCAGGAGCAGGAAGTTTTCGGCGCCATCGCGAATGCGCGCGCTCAATTGTTGGGCGCGACGAGTCAGGCGCCGCAAGAAGACAACGGCGACAAGTCACCGGAGCAAAAGCAGGCGGTAATCAATGCAGCGAACTCGTTTAGCGGCGCGCTTGGCCGGTTGCTCGTGATAACCGAGGCGTATCCGCAGTTGAAGTCGAATGAGAACTTCATAATGCTCCAGCAACAGATCGAGGGCACGGAGAATCGTGTGGCCACCGCCCGTAACGACTACAACACTGCGGTTCAGGACTACAACGCGGAACGAGCACAATTTCCGACTGTGATTACCTCGTCGCTCTTTGGATTTAAGGAGGAGCCCTACTTTAAGGCTGACGAGGGGTCGCAAAAGGCGCCAACGATCAACGCGAATTCCTTAAGACCGGAGCCGACCAAATAAAAAACCATCCGCAGATTTCCCAGATTAATCTGTGAAACCTGTGGATGGGTTTAGAAGCCTCTTGAGCTGCACATCGCACAGTGGTCACAAGGCTTACCACCAGGTTCGAGAGTGCAGCTCTTTTCGCTCTGAAAGAAATCGACGAGTTCGGAGACTGTGGCCTCCTCAACTCCGAACCGTTCGAGACTGGGGTGCCACGGCGAATGGACCCGAAGTGTTGACTCAGAACCAACCTTGGATTCGATCTGAACCAATTTGGCTTGCAGTTCATTAAGCGTCGCGCGCAGCGCGGCCAGTTCTGAAGCGATATCCGGACGGCTTTGCGGCGCAGACGGACCACCCGCAGCCACGCGCCGCGCAATCCTCTCCGCCATCATTCTTGCCTGATCAGAACTCATAACAGGTCAATCCGATCCACCACCCCAACAATCGCCGAATCGATCGCCGCCCCCGCTTGTCCCGTCGCCGCCGTCGAGGCGCTCCATCCTTCCTGGACGATCAAAACCGTATCACCAACACCTGCATCCACCGAATCCAGCGCCAGCACCGAATAACTCGTCTCCTCGCCTTCGGGCGTTATCTGCTGGCACAACATCACACGCGCACTCTCATAACGCCGGTTCTTTTGGGTCGCCACGATGTTGCCGATTACGCGTGCAAGGATCATCTTGTTACGTGCTGCTCGGAATCGACGATCCCGACGATCGTGCAATCCGTCGGCGTGTCTTCGCGTTTGAAAGGAAAGCTCGCTTCTTTACCACGACACCAAAACACCAGCTCGCCGATACCCGCGCCGACCGAGTCGATTGCCACCATCGGTTTGCCTGTCGCTTCCAGGTTCTTATCGACGGTTTGCACCACCAGCAGCTTCCGCCCGTGCAAAGAATCGTTCTTGACGGTTGAAACCACTGTGCCGATGACACGCGCGAGTTGCATTTGGGAATAGGTCCTATAGGCCCAATAGGACCTATTTCACTTCTCTCACATCAACCGTATCGATGACGCCCACAATCGCCGCATCCACCGGCACGTCCTTCATTCCTTGTGCAAGCCGTGCACTTGAACCAGCGACGACCAGCACGCGCTCGTGAAAGCCTGCGCCGACTGTGTCAACGGCAACTACGTACCCGGTCGTGTCCGTGCCGTCAACATTGATCGGTCTCACGATTAGCAATTTCTTTCCCCTTAGCCGTTCGTCTTTTTGGGTCGAGACGACACTACCCAGAATGCGAGCAATGATCATGATTAACGATCGAGCCCGATGGGGAGATTTTCATCAACACTGCCGTGCGGACGCGGAATCACGTGCACACTCACCAACTCACCGACACGTCGCGCCGCCGCGGCGCCCGCGTCAGTCGCTGCCTTCACTGCCGCCACATCGCCACGCACGATCGCAGTAACAAAACCTGCGCCGATCTTTTCGTAACCAACAAGCGTGACGTTGGCAGCTTTCACCATGGCATCGGCAGCTTCAATCATTGC
>JBIOVO010000123.1:0-3377 GCA_044867735.1 Pyrinomonadaceae bacterium
TTCTGTTTTTGATCTTCTCCGGTTACTTCGCGTTCTTCGAGTGGGTCTGGAGCGGACAAACTCCCGGTAAGCTCTGGTTAAAGTTGCGAGTCATTCGTGAAGACGGCCGGCCGATCACGTTTTGGGAAGCATCAGTACGAAATCTGCTGCGAAGCTTCGACATGATGCCTTTCCCGTTCTATTCGTTCGGATTGATTTCGGTGTTTTCCAGTGGGCGGGATCAGCGCGTCGGCGACATGGTTGCGGGCACCGTCGTGGTGCGCGAGCGTGAAGCCGAAGCGCCGGCGTTCGCCCAGGTGTTTGCGTCACCTGTCAGCGATCCGGCGCTGCGCAGATCTTTCAAGCCGGTGGACTTCACCGCCAGTTTGAACAGCTTGACTGATTCGGAAATTCAGGTGGTCGAAACGTTTCTCCGCCGCCGCTGGGATCTCGGCGACGTGCCGCGTCAGTGGATGGCGTGGCGAGTCTCAATGCCGATTCTCTACAAACTCCGCCCCACTTACGATCTCGAAACGTTTACCTACGAGGGTTTCCTCGAAGAACTACTCCACCGTTACCTGCGCGAGCACCGTTTCAGCGCAAACTAATTCTTCTTTGCTTTTGGGTCGAGCGGGAAGAACTTTCCTGCCTCCGCCGGATCGAGCGGCACGCCTAACTGCGTCGCCGCGTGCGACAGGACAGGGTCTCTATTCGCTGCAAGATCTTCCGGCGTCGGTAGTCGAACTTCATCCGGCGTGACACCGCGATGCTCGAGGCTGTTTCCATCAGACATGATCACGTCAGCAACGGTGATGCTCACGCCGTAGAAGACCACGATGTCGAGTCCGACCTGGTCGTCGAAATGTTGCGCTGCCATCACTGCGCCGGACGTTTGATCGCCGATGACCGTACCTCTCTTCTCAATTTGAACAGTGCGCGCCAGCAGTTCCGAAGCGGAAGCGGATTTACTATCGACGAGGATAATCAACTTGCCATCAAACACTTTTTCACCGCGCGACTTGGCTATCAGCGGCTTACTTTCTTTGCGCGTCTTGGTGTCGGCGATTTTGATATCGCGATCGAAGAGATTCGAGACGAGGCGCGTGATAGTCGTGACCCAACCACCACCGTTCCCGCGAAGGTCTAGAATGAGCGCCTTGTGTTTCTTTGCCTTCGACATCACATCGTCGATCTGGGAGTCAGCCAGGTCAAACTCGTTCATCTTCCAGATGAGCAGTTGATCGCCGAACGACACCAAACGATCGCGACCCAGCCGTTCTTCGGTCTGCGCCCTTCGGACGAGGTTCATGTACTCGGTGTAGTCGGTTAGGTTAACTATCCGCTTGCCTTGTTTCTGTTTTGCGGCGATATCGACCTGCCGTGGTTCCGCGTTCGGACTGCGAAGAATGACGCGGATGCCGGGTTGAGGGCGGAGCGTATTGTACAAATACTCAAACTTCCAGAGGGTCGAGCGATCAATCTTGTAGCCGCCCGCCTCTACAACTTCATCGCCCGGCTTAACACCTTTCGCCTCCGCATCACTTTCTTTGTCCACCGTAGTCACGAAACAACGGTCCCCGATCATCTGCATGGTCCAACCGTAGTCTGTGTCTACAGAGCGTGAAGGCGGATTGAAGAAGGTGTGGGAGTCGTCCAGCTCAACCAGCACCTGGGCGATGGTTCCGAAGATCTGTCCCACCGATGTCGCTTCCTTGATCTTGTCTGAGGCGGCCTTGAAGCGGGTCTCGATGTCCATGCCGCGGAAGTTTGGATCGTAATAATTCTTCTTTAGCTTGTCTTTGATCATGTTCAGCATCGTCTGACCACGATCGCGATCTTTACTCTCGACCTTCTGCGCCTGCACCACCGTGATGGAACCGAGAAGCGTGATCGTAAGCAGGCATACTCTGAGCAATCTACCAGTCATGAGGGACGAGGGGTTCATTGATATTCTCCTGATCAAATAAATTTAGTGACACATGTGGAGTGGTGGTCTGGGCCGCCCCGCTGAGAAGCTAAATAATAGGTCGTCGCGGCGGTTTTTGAAAAGAGGTTTGACGATCGATTTCGCGTTTTGCTAGCCTTCAAGGTTTTCGTTGCGGAAGAATTCACAACAGGGGACATAGACATGAGTAAAGACGTTTTCATACTGGGTGGTAAGCGGACGCCCATGGGGGAATATGTGGGCGTGCTGAAAGACGTATCGGCCATCAACCTTGGCGCGGTCGCGGCTCGCGGCGCGCTCGAGGCGACCGGAGTCCAGGCGGATGAGATTGATCACACGGTTATTGGTAATGCTCTGCAAACGTCCGGCGACGCGATTTACGGCGCGCGGCACGTGGCGCTGAAAGCGGGAGTCCCATTCGACCGCCCGGCGTTAACAGTTAATCGACTCTGCGGGAGCGGTATTCAATCGATCGTTTCGGGCGCACACATGATTCAACTCGGTGAGGCGGGAACGTGTTTGGTTGGAGGAATGGAGTCGATGTCGCAGGCGCCGCACGTCATACGCGGTGCTCGTTCAGGTTTTGCTCTCGGACAGGGAAAACTGGAAGACAGCCTGATGGTTGCGTTGCTGGATACTTACTGCAACACGCCGATGGCGGGGACGGCGGAGAACCTGGCGCGTAAGTTTGAGGTTTCTCGTGAAGAGCAGGACAAGTACGCGTTGCGTTCGCAGCAGGAGGCGAAGCGCGCGAAGGACGAGGGCTTCTTTACGGGCGAGATCGTTGCGGTCGAGGTGAAAACGCGCAAAGGAAGCGTTCAGGTGGACCAGGACGATCATCCACGCCCTGAAACGACGCTCGAAGGTTTGGCGAAGCTGAGACCGGCCTTTGCGCATGATGGATTTGTGACGGCTGGGAACGCGTCCGGGATCGTCGATGGCGCGGCGGCGCTGATTATCGCGGGCGAGGAGTTTGTCAAAGAGAAAGATCTCAGCCCGCTGGGTCGGATCGTGAGTTGGGCGTACGCGGGAGTTGAGCCGGAGATCATGGGAATTGGACCAGTGCCCGCGACGCGCGCGGCGCTCGCGAAGGCCGGGTTGTCGCTAAACGATATTGACGTAGTGGAAGTGAACGAGGCGTTTGCGGCGCAGTACCTGGCTGTGGAAAAAGAGCTTGGGCTGGATCGCAGCCGGACAAACGTCAACGGCGGCGCGATCGCGTTGGGACATCCGCTTGGAGCGACAGGTACGCGATTGGTTTTGACTCTGTTGCGCGAGCTTCAGCGGCGTGGGAAGCGATACGGTTTAGCGACGGCGTGCATCGGCGGTGGACAAGGCATTGCGATGATCGTCGAGCGACTCTGAAAAAAGATTACTCGCGCAAAGGCGCAAAGACGCAAAGTTCCGACCTCCGGTTACCCGCAGGGTTCGGAACTTTGCGTCTTTGCGCCTT
>JBIOVO010000124.1:0-9438 GCA_044867735.1 Pyrinomonadaceae bacterium
GCCTCCACCGTCACCGCCCCTGTAATATTCAAACTTGCCTGATTAGGCACATCCACATACGCGGCCGTGCCATTCAGTGATAACGAGCGTAAAGAACTCTGCGAACTGGTCCTGGGTACTAGTATTAAGATTACAACCAACAAACAGACCCATAGAAACGCAAGCACGTGGGAGCGGTGCGGCATGTTCTTCTCCTGAACTTTGAGGAAATTGAGGTCATCTTCAGAGAGCGATGAGCTTCAGTACACGGTTATCTCTTGTGTCTTCTCCTTCATCGATTCATTCCTGGGATAGATAGAGCTTGGCCATAAGTGAGATTGAATAAAGCCTTCGAGATACAACATCACCCAGGGCAGGACTGGAGGTGTTGGAAAGATCAAACAATGAGAATTCGCCTCACCGGCGCTCTATTGCTTATGAATTCTGGAACGTTCTATTACAGGCATGTTACGGCGGAACGCGACAATATCGCCGATTTCGAACATCTGGGGGGGTTACAGCTGTTAGGCCCAGTAGGTGCGGTCCAATGAACGGTAGCCAACGGCTTCTGAGACGTGAGCGGAATCAATCGCTTCCGCGCCTTCGAGATCCGCAATCGTGCGGCTCACCTTCAAAATGCGATCGTAGGCGCGCGCGGACAGGCCCAGACGCCGCATCGCATTTTCAAGCATCTTCTCGCTATTGGAATCAATCTGGCAATGGGCGCGAATCATGCGCGGGGTCATGGCGCCGTTCGAGAAGATCTTTTCGGAGGCGAAGCGCCGATGCTGGCGCGCGCGTGCGTTGATTACGCGCTGGCGGATCGTGGCCGAGCTGTCTGTCTCGGACAAAGCTTCTCCTCGGAGCTCACGAAACTTCACTGCCGGAACGTCGATGTGAATATCGATGCGGTCCAACAGTGGACCGGAGATTCTCCCGATGTAACGCTGCATCTGCAACGGAGAGCAGCGACACTCACGTGTAGGGTCATTCCAGAACCCGCAAGGACAAGGATTCATCGCGGCCGCTAGAACAAACGAAGCCGGAAACGTCAACGACATTGAAGCGCGACTGATTGTCACTTGCTGATCTTCGAGCGGCTGCCGCAGCACTTCAAGCACCGTGCGATCAAACTCCGGCAATTCATCCAGAAAGAGCACGCCCTGATGCGCGAGTGAGACCTCGCCCGGTCGCGGCAAACTACCGCCTCCAATCAAACCAGCATCACTGATCGTGTGATGAGGTGAACGAAACGGACGTTCAGTCACCAGTCCGGCACGTCCGGTTAGACCGGCCACCGAATGGATCTTCGTCAACTCGAGCGCAGCATCAAACTCAAGCGGCGGCATGATCGTCGGCAAACGTTTCGCGAGCATCGTCTTGCCCGATCCAGGTGGACCAATCAACAGGATGTTATGACCACCGGCGATCGCAATCTCCAGAGCGCGCTTCGCCGACATCTGCCCGCGAACTTCTTTGAAGTCGACCGTGTAATGGCCGGTGCGTCCGAGCATGCCGGCGACATCAATTTTCATCGGCGCTGGCGGATTTGAAGAACGCAAGTCAGCAATGAGACTGACGGCACTTCGCAAGTCCGAAACCGGATAGACATTCACACCCGCCACAACCGCAGCTTCCTTCGCATTCTCTTCCGGCAGGATCAAATGTTGAATCGAGCCCTCGCGCGCGAGCATCGCGATCGGAAGTGCTCCCTTGATCGCGCGCACTCGTCCGTCTAGCGAGAGTTCGCCGACACAAAGCATGTGAATCAGATTGTTTGACTCAGCAAGGTCGCCGTTCGCGCCGAGAATTCCCAGTGCGATCGGTAGATCAAAACTCGCTCCTTCTTTGCGCACGTCCGCGGGAGCAAGATTGATCGTCGTCTTTTGAAAAGGAAAGAAGTGACCGCAATTCTGAATCGCGGCGCGAATGCGTTCACGTGATTCGCGCACGGCGGCATCAGGCAGTCCCACGATGGTGACCGGAGGTGCTTGTTCGCTTTCGCCACGAATCGGCGTCAGATTAACTTCGATGTCTACGAGATCAGCGTCTATTCCATAGACGGCTGCGGAGAGTGTTCTGAAGAGCATGTGAGGCGGCTCCTTATTTGGTTGTGATTCATCCACAGATTACCCAGATTCCATTAAAGCAATCTGCGTAATCTGTGGATGGAATTTAGCGACGGCGCGAGGGTGCAGTCGCTGACGATGGAACCTTAACTTCCTGCCCGGCCTTAAGTTCAGCATCCACCGAGATACCATTCAAACGGGCAACATCATTGGGATCCAGATTCCGCGCGGCCGCGATTCTCGCAATCGTGTCGCCCTTGCGAGCGCGAACCTTCTGCATGCCGGCAGTCGCCGGTGCATCAGCAGCACCTGTAGGCTTCGCGGTGGAGCGAACCCATTTAGTGAGTCTCACGCTGCCACTCGGAACCACAAGGTGTCGGGTCGCTTTCAAATCGACGCCACCATTCATCGCCTGAAGTTGAGAGGCGTTGATACCGGTCCGATTCGCGACGCCCTGCCAGTCTTCACCGGGCGCAACTGAAATCAGTCTCGCCGTCTCGCGTCTCTCGGGCGGAATCCGTTGCAGCAACGAAGCAAACTGTTTCGCACGGCCAGCCGGAATTCGCACATTGTATGTATCGCCGCGCGGTGTAATATCGCGCCTCAACTCCGGATTCAGACTCCGAATGTGATCGACGTTGGTGTCGGTCGCATCGGCAACCAGTTGCAGACTCGTTGCTGTCGGAACCTGCACCACGTCGTAGGACCATGCCGGATCGGGTTTGATGCCTTTGAATCCGTACTTCTCAGGATTCTTCGCGATCAGGATCACCGCCAGGATGTTTGGAACGTAGCTGCGTGTTTCCGCTGCGATGTATGGATAGATCATCCAGAAGTTGGCGGTGCCGGCGCGCGAGATCGCACGATCGATGTTGCCTTCACCGGTGTTGTAAGCGGCAATCGCCAATTCCCAATTGCCGTTGTAACGCTGCGACAGGAACTTGAGATAACGAGCTGAAGCGCGCGTGGCCTGCTCGATACTATTACGCTCATCAATGTAAGCGTTCTGACGCAAATTATAACGACGACCGGTGCTTGGGATAAATTGCCACAAGCCCGAAGCCGATGCCCACGAAACCGCTCTCACTTTCCACGCGCTCTCAACCTGACCCAACCACGCGATATCGACCGGCACTCCCTCTTCCGCAAAGATCTTTCGCGTCAGTTTCATGAACTGCCCGGATCGGCGGAGACCATTCTCCATCGTCCCCCGATTGCGACCCTGATAGTAGTTGATGAATTGCTGAATTAAGGGATTAAGGGTGAACTTGAAATTTACGTTCCTAATTGACTGTTCCAACGCCAGCAAGTCTTCACTTGAAACTTCCTTCTCACTCTCAGTTAAAACGAGTTTGCTCAACTCATCGAGTGGCGAAGGTTCAAACCTTTGATCGCGAAAACCGATTTGTGATGGCGGCGCTTTCTGAGTCGAAGGATCTTGTGGGTTTTGAGCAACGAGCTGTGACGTTACAGGAGCCGGCGCGTTTGGCTGTTGCAGCGGAACTTCTTCGCGATAAATGCGCTCGACGAGTTCGAGGTAGTAAGTCTGTAAACGCTGGCTGGCTCTGACGTCAAAGCCGGATTCCAAAATTGAATCGACGGCTTTATCAAACTCTTCGCGAGCTTGATTGCGTTTGTTGTCTTCGAGATTGAGCTTGCCTCTCCGGAAGTGATCTTCGGCGCGGTTAATGATCTGAGTGATTCGTCCTTCAGACTGCTCGACCTGAGTCGGTATCGTGCGGGCAGAAGAAGCTACGGGAATTTGTGCGAAGCTACTTGCCGGTGAAGCGACAAGCGTCGCTAGTAAAGCCACACAGGCCATTAAACGAGGAAAGCTCACTGACATCAAATCGTTCGTACTCCTTATAAAAGATGCGAACCCGCAAACGACTCCTTTGGTCGGTCGCGGCAGCATTCGTTTAAGTGTGCGGTATCTAATGGCTCCTCTATGATTTGGATACAACGAGACTCACTTAAAAGGGAGCCAAAATCACACTGGAGGGTACCACACGATTTTTTAGGGTGTCAATTAAACAACCCATTGGAAACAGACGCTCAAACGGTTAACTTTTCCACTAAAATTAGACCGTCTGGTTACTGATGCGGCTGATTCAGTTCGGGTTGTGCTTACGACCCGGGTTAGTTAACGTTCGAAGCGGACCTTCGGTTGCAAATTATGACGGGTGGCCACCCCACTCGGAATCAGAATATGGGCAGAACGATAATTATCGGGGACATTCACGGTTGCTACGACGAACTATCGCAGTTGCTCGAAAAATTACGTTTCGACCGCAACGACCGCGTCGTAGCGGTAGGTGATCTGACGGTAAAAGGGCCAAAAAACCGAGAAGTTCTCGATCTCTTCGCTAACGACCGGCGGTTCTCGTCGGTAATCGGTAACCACGATCGCGCCCTGGTTCGTCACTGGTCGGATAAGTCTGAGCACCTCAACAAAGCCCAGCACCAGACCTTTGACGAATTACAAACAGCCGGCGAACGTTATTTCCGTCAACTTGCTTCGCTGCCTTTCTTCATCGATCTGGGCCCTCAGGCAGTGGTGCACGCGGGCGTCAGGCCCGGAATTCCTTTGGAAAATCAATCGCCAGATGACCTTGTCGAATTAAGAACACTTGGCAGCGATCGCACCTCTCGTGACGGAACCCCATGGTGGGAAGCCTACGAAGGACCTCAGACAATCCTGTTTGGACATTGGCCAACCTCCGGCCCTCGACTCGGCAAACACTCGATCGGTCTCGATACGGGTTGCGTTTACGGATACCAATTGACTTGTTACATCCTCGAAACCGGAAAATTCGTGAACGTGCAGGCGGCCCATGCCTACGACAATTCTGGTTCAATCTCGTTGGCCAGTAGCATCAAATCCGTACACGATTAGTTTCGAGTCTTTTTTGCAACAGAATGACTAACTTCATAAAAGAGCAACTCTTACCCCGCTCATAACCTCGTACTTGCCGGATGGAACAGTGCTTGCCAAAACCCTCGCGTAGGCATGCTGTCTCTGTGTCAGGAGTTGAGGAGCGATGATGACACCGACACGCGCGGGTTTTATGACTCTCTCAAACTATCGATAAAGGCGATTCCAGAAAAACCATGTCAACAGTCGTAAAAAGAGAAACGAGAATTCATGAATTCCCCAGGCGGGCTGAGCCAAGCGCGCTGACTTCGAAATCGCAGCTCTTTTTCAATCGCGAGCTAAGTCTGCTGGAATTTCACGCGAGAGTTTTGGAGGAAGCACTTGATCAGGGTAATCCAGTGCTTGAGCGCCTGAAGTTTCTTTCGATCTTCTCGTCGAACCTGGATGAGTTTTTCATGATCCGAGTTTCGGGTCTGAAAGAAGAACATGAGCATGATCCCAATTTGACCTCTGCTGATGGCTTGACCCCGGCTGAGCAACTGGCAAGAACCCGAGAGCGGATACTCGCACTCGTAAAACAACAGGCTCGCTGCTTGCGCGAAGAGATCCTGCCGCAACTGAAGGCCGCCGGATTATCTGTGGTTCCTTATGAATCACTCTCGCTTCATGAGAGGGAAAACCTGAAAGACTACTTCATGGAAAAAGTCTTTCCGATCCTGACGCCGCTCGCGGTCGATCCGAGTCACCCGTTTCCATATATCTCGCCGCTGAGCGTCAATATCGGTTTGATGGTCAATGCGCCGACCGAACTTCAGTTTCTCGGCCAACGAAAGCGCGTCGATTCCCGTTTCGTGCGCATCAAGGTGCCGTCGGTTGTGCCACGACTGGTTCCCGCCGGTTCTTCGGGTTCTCGCTTCGTCTTGCTCGAAGAGATTATCGAGGCAAACATCAGGGCACTCTTCCCCGGAATGAATCCCGGTCCATGTCATCGCTTTCGTGTTACGCGCGATGCGGACATCGAGCTCAGAGAAGAAGAAGCGCAAGATCTGCTGAGCTCGATCCAGGAGGAGCTGCGCCGCCGAAAATTCGGTACGCCTGTCCGGCTGGAGGTTTCGCCAGACATGCCGCCGGAGATGATCGAGTATCTGACCACTTCACTCGATCTTGGGGCAGACGATGTTTACGTTTTTGATGGGCCACTTCATCTTCAGGATCTGATGTCGTTGTACGACGCAGATCGTCCGGATCTAAAGGATTCGATTTTTACACCGAGGATGCCTGAGTGGTTCGACGAGTACACTTCCGTCTTCGACGCGATCCGTGAACGAGATCGGCTCCTGCACCATCCGTACGATTCGTACGACGCAGTAACCGGGTTCATCAACCAGGCTGTCGACGATGAGGACGTGGTTGCGATCAAGATCTGTCTTTATCGTACCGGGCCGGATTCTCCGATCCCGCCGGCTTTGATCAGAGCAGCCGAGCAGGGCAAACAAGTGACCGCACTGATCGAACTAAAGGCGCGCTTTGATGAAGAACACAATATCGAATGGGCGCGCAAGCTCGATCACGCCGGCGTTCACGTGGTCTATGGCATTCTCGGACTTAAGACTCATGGAAAACTGACGCTCGTGGTCCGGCGCGAAGGCGAGTTGCTCAAACGTTACGTCCACATCGCTTCGGGTAATTACAACCCGACCACGTCGTGCACATACACGGACCTCGGAATGTTCACGGTGGACGAAACAATCGGCCGCGATGCGACGGAACTGTTCAACTACCTGACCGGCTTTTCGCAACAGACTGACTATCGAACTCTGATGGTAGCGCCAGTCGATCTCCGCGAAAAACTCAACGCTCTGTTTGATCGCGAGATTGAACACAAACGCGCGGGTCGACCAGCACACATCATTGCCAAGTTTAATCGACTAGCAGATCTTCAGATCGTCGAGAAGCTTTATGAAGTTTCGCGTGCCGGCGTGAAGGTTGAACTGATCGTGCGCGGCATCTGTATGTTGCGTCCCGGAATTCCAGGCGTGTCGGAAAACATCACGGTGCGAAGTGTTGTCGGCCGCTTTCTCGAGCACAGCCGTGTGTTTTGGTTCTCGAATGGTGGTGACGATCAGTTGTTCATCGGCAGTGCCGACTGGATGGGCCGAAACCTGAAACACCGCATCGAGGTAGTTGCGCCAGTCTCTGACAAGAAAGCCAAACGCTACCTGAGAGACGTGTTGCTCGATACATATCTAACTGACAACACTAAAGCGCGACAGTTGCACCCGGATGGTCTATACGTACCGATCGATCACGGAGAAGATCTGTTTAGTAGCCAGGAATATTTTATTGGCCGTACAGGAATCGAATAAGTTCCCTTTCATTGCTTCCCCTGTTAGCCCCCAAAGAATTGGCAATTTCCAATTGCCGATTGCCAATTGCGCAATCGCAAGGCGCAATGGATCTCGGTGGTTTACAGGCTGGAGAAAGCAATGAACAACATCAAGAAGCTGCGAGCGCTCATCGCGTTGATGCTGCTATTGAGCATCGCCTCGATTGATACTGGAGTCGTCCAAGCCAAGAAAAAGAAGAAAGCAGTTCCCACCGGCACGCCGATCCTCTGGCAACGTCCCGACGACATTTCATCGCGAGATCTTTTTCTCGGCCCAGGCGGCACGGCGATGCGCCCCGATCTGCGTCGCATCACGTTCATAAAAGAAGAGAAAGGCGGTTACTCGAAGAAGTATCAGGTACGCGACGGCTCAGGACGGGAGTGGGTGGCGAAGATCGGCAAGGAAGCGCAATCGGAGACATCTGCAATCAGGTTGCTCTGGGGCGTTGGTTATGTGACTGAGGTCAACTATCTCGTACCGCGCGTCACCATCCCGGGAAAAGGGACGTTTACTAACGTCCGTTTTGAAGCGCGTCCGGACGATTGGAAACGTGTAGGTGAGTGGAAGTGGAAAAAGAATCCATTCGCCGGCACGCCGGAGTTTCAGGGACTGAAGGTCATGATGGCGTTGATCAACAACTGGGACCTGAAAGATTCCAACAACGAGATCATTCAGCTCCGCTCGGATAACGGCAACGAACTGCGATACATCATTAGCGATCTCGGCGCCACGTTCGGACACGCGAGCACCACACCAATCTTCTGGCGCCTGACCAGGAGTCGTAACAATCCAACCAACTATGCGAAGTCAGACTTTTTCGAGAAGGTCAAAGGCAATCGTGTGGTGTTGCACTTCGGTGGGAAGAACCGCGGAATCATGAAAGACATTGATATTGACGACGCACAATGGGTAGCTGGTTGGTTGTCGCAGTTGAGCGATGGTCAGCTTCGCGACGCATTTCGCGCCGCCAACTATCGCCCAGATCAGATCAATCTGCTTGCGCGCACGGTGAGAAACCGGACCAACGAACTTCTGAGTCTGCGTCCAGGCGTTCAATTCGGCCGGAGTACCGGTAAGTAAACAAGTTCGATGAAGAATCAAAGACAGAAAGAAATATTCACGCTCGTAGTAGTTTTCGCTGGAGTCGTGCTGTTGAGCGCGCTCGTTGTCTACTTTTTGGGAGGCGGCAACACGCGCACAACCACGGCTCCGGAAGTATCGAGACCAACTCCCGCACAGCAGCAGCCTGATGCAGTGCTGGGCTTGCCCGATGAGCGGGTCACGCCCGCACCGCGTAGTTCCGCTGGCGACACCTTCATAGATCGCTTGTTTGGCAGCCGCCACAGCGAAGCATATCTCGCTGGTGACAGTTGGCTGGAGACGATGGGACGAATCTCTTTGCGATTTCTTCTCGCGGCCCTGTTGGGAGCCGCGCTCGCGTTTCGTCCACGCAAACGAATACTCGCGCTTAAGCGCAACCCATACGTTTCGCAAACGCAAATACTGCTGGCGATCGTCGCTGCTGCTTTGATGATCATCGTCGGCGATAATGCGGCGCGTGCGTTTGGTATCTTTGCTGCTGTTTCACTCGTTCGCTTTCGCACCAACATTCGCGATCCTAAAGAGATCACGGTGCTGCTGATCAGCCTGGCGCTCGGACTTGCTTCCGGAGTCGGTCGTTGGGATCTCGCCGTCGTGCTGGCGTTGTTCTCATTGATTGTCCTCTGGATCCTGGAGTGGCGTGAGCCGGAGCAGGTTTTTCGATCGATGGAGTTGAAAGTCATTACTAAAAACGTCATCTCAACACAGAAAGCGTTGCGCGAAGTCCTTAAGACTCATGGGTTCGACAAGGAGCTTCGCGCTGTCGATCGTGAAGCGACGGAGGAATCGCCGGGAAGCATTGTTTACTCAGTTGACGTGAGTCCGACAGTCAGCACAGATGAGATCAGTGCTGATATTCTTGCGATCGATGGGCAGAATGTTCAGGGTATCGAGTGGGATCAGAAGAAGAGCTACTCGTACCTGTATCAGTAACCACGTAACCACCTAACCACAAAAGGCACAAAACAAAGCCACAAAAGGCACAAGAGATAAAGAAAGAAAGGCTGGCCAGAGATAGAGAAGGAAG
>JBIOVO010000125.1:0-5909 GCA_044867735.1 Pyrinomonadaceae bacterium
GCGAAGTTTGCGCTTTACCTGCTTACACAAAAGCGTTTCGAAGATGGCCTTCGTATCTGGAACGGTCTCAGCAGCGAAGAGAAGAAGGCGAACAAGGAAACTGCCAACGCGATCATTACGAGTCTCAACGCCGAGCACATGTATCACAACGGCGCGACAGTTTGGAACGACATCTCGACTGAGAAGTATCGAACTGAAATAGGGCGCGTCTTCGATGGGAGTTTTGAAGAACCGGTCGCGTACACCGGCGAGACCGTGTTTGGCTGGCAGGTGAAGAACGCGCCACAGATGCAGGTTGGAATCGATCCGGCTAAGAGCCACAGTGGTGAGCGCAGTCTGCGATTTGTATTTCAGGTGCGCGCGAATCTCGAGGGCCTCAACGTGTCGCAAATGGTTCCGGTGGCGCCCAACACCGAATACGATTTCGCATGTTTCATTAAAACCGAAAAACTCGAAACGGGAAGTGCGCCGCAGGTGCAGATCACGGATCCGACCAACGGTGCGCCACTCGCTACGTCCGCAATGGCGCCTGGTGGCACAAACGAGTGGGCGCCGATCAACTTGTCGTTCAAGACCGGCGAGAAGACAGAAGCAGTGCTGCTAAAGGTTGTGCGCGTTTCGTGTAGTACGCAGGAGACGCCGATTTGTCCGATTTTTGGTGCAGTTTGGTATGACGACTTCAGTTTCAAGCGAAGAAACTAGCTTAGCGGTCGCGGAGAGTTCAGCGCCACCCGCGCCGCCTGTCGCGCGCGAGCACGGCGTTTATCGCATCAGGCACACGCTGCCGAGCCGCTTTGCGTTTCTCGTGATCTGCGTTGCGATCGTGCTTTCAGCGCTCGCTTACGGAACTGTTCATTACTGGGCACTCGGTCTTTTCAATCTCGGCGGACTGACGATAATGATCTTGTGGGTTGCCGACGGGTGGAGTTTGGGCAACCTGCGAGTCAGCCGCAACCTGCTGCAACTGCCGCTCATCGGCGCGCTGATACTCGGCATCATCCAGATTCTGCCACTCGGCCAGGGACCGCTCTCGCTCGATCCAAACTCGACGCGGCTTGTGCTGGTCCAACTGGCCACGCTGCTGATCTACTTCTCCGCAACGCTCGTCTTTATCGACACGCCGCATCGCCTGCACGTGATGGTGCGGACGATCATGATCTTTGGTTTCTGTCTCGCGTTGTTTGGCTTAACACAGTCGTTCACCAGCCCGACCAAGGTCTACTGGATTCGCGAACTCAACCAGAGCACAGCTTTTGGTCCATTCATCAACCGCCACCACTTCGCCGGCTACATGGAACTCACGATTGCGCTGCCGCTGGGATTGCTGTTTGCCGGCGCGGTCGAAAGGGAGAAGATCCTTCTCTACCTGTTTGTCGCGGGGCTGATGGGCGTGGCGCTGGTGATGACCAGTTCACGCGGCGGCATCGTCAGTCTGGTGGCGGAAGTGCTGTTTCTGGTAATTGTGACCGCGATCTGGAGACGGCCGAGCGAGAGACGCCGCACCAGATCGGGCCGACTAAAACTTTTTGCGAGCAGGTTCGGACTGGCTGGAGCACTGCTCGTCGGTCTATTTATCGGCGTCGTGTTGCTGGGTGGCGAGTTTTCGATAAATCGCTTCATCGATAGTGTGAATACCGACGACCCGACGACCGGCCGCACGCACTTCTGGTCGGTGACGCTCGACATCATCAAAGAGCATCCCGTTCTCGGAACGGGAATCGGTGCATTCGGTGTGATCTATACGAAGTATGACTCACGCAACGGACTCTTCCGGCTCGAGCAGGCGCACAACGATTACCTGCAAGTATTTTCTGACGGCGGGATCGTGCTGGCGGTAATAGCGTTCGCCTTTGTAGCGATTCTTTTCTGGAAGGCGATTTCGAGGGCGAGATCGAGAGACGACTTCAGGCGCGGCGTGGCGCTCGCGTCGTTGAGCGGGTGTTTTGCGGTGCTCGTGCACAGCTTTTTCGACTTCACGCTGCACACGACCTCGAACGCGTTGCTGTTTCTGGTGCTGGCGGCTCTGGCGACGATAAACGGCCGCGTCGAGGATGCGCCGCCGCGAAAGCATCGCAAAAGAAGTAGTACACAGATGACACAGATTAATCCGGATCAATCCGTGTAATCTGTGGTTAGAAAAACTGCTATCATCTCAAACAAGCGAAAATCAAAAGGAGATCCCCGCGCTTGGAAGCTTCTTCCGTTCCTGGTCTAGTGCTTGCCGCAGTTCAGCGTCACAACAAGAGTGACGCGTTGAACTATCGATCCGAAGGTAAGTGGTACAACATCCCTGCGGAAACCTTCGTCGAACGCGTCAAGAATGTAGCGCTCGGCCTGGCGGGCCTTGGAATCCGCCCGGGCGATCGCGTGGCGCTGCTTTCTGAAAACCGGCCTGATTGGTCGATCGCCGACCTGGCGATTCTGAGTTTGGGAGCCATCAACGTTCCCATCTACACCACACAAGCCCTCGAGCAAGTCGATTACATTCTTTCCGATTCGGGCGCCCGAGCGATCTTCATCTCCAGTCGCCGGCTTTATAAACACCTGCAACCAGTACTTGCGAATCGGCGGCTCGAGTATTTGATCTTCTTCGATTCCGAAGTCGCAGAAGACGTAGAGCATGGCATCGGTTTGACCACGTTGGAGGAGAACGGCACGAAGCTGGCCCAACAACGGCCCGGCGCTTTCGAGGCTTACCTGCAAGCTGTTCGACCAGAAGATCTGGCGACGATCATCTACACGTCAGGAACCACCGGTGAACCGAAAGGCGTGATGTTGACGCACAACAACTTCATGTCAAACGTGATCTCGATCGGAAAAGGCTTGCCGATTGGACCGACCGACGTGGCGCTCTCGGTCCTGCCGTTGTCGCACATCTTTGAGCGTGATGGGTTCTACGTTTTCTGTTACTGCGGCGTGTCTGTCTACTACGCGGCCTCATTCGAGCAGGTCGGTGAGAACTTGCGCGAAGTCGCGCCGACCGTCATGACGGCCGTGCCTCGTCTCTTTGAGAAGGTCTATCACCGGATCATCAAGAAAGGCATGTCGGAGAAGGGATTCAAGAAGTCTGTGTTCATGCGTTCGCTGGAAGTCGGACAGAAATACGGCGAACTCAAAGACAAACGAAAGTTTATTTCGCCGCAGTTGGCGATCAAACAGAAGCTCGCGAGCAAGTTGGTCTTTTCGAAGTGGCGCGCAGGTGTTGGCGGGCGTCTGCGTTACTTTGTTTCCGGCGGTGCGCCGCTCTCGCCGGCGTTGTCGTATTCGTATCTCGCGGCCGGGATTCCGATCCTTCAGGGTTACGGCGCAACCGAAACGTGCATCGTCTCGGCGAACCGGCCTGGCAACAATCACGTCGGATCAGTTGGGATTCCCTTTGAAGGCATTGAACTCAAAATCGCTGAGGACGGCGAGATACTGATAAAAGGGCCAAACGTAATGCGCGGGTACTACGGTCAGCCGGAAGCGACGGCGGCGGTGTTGAAGGATGGCTGGTTTTACACAGGCGACGTCGGTTTCATCGATAAGAAGGGCCATCTTCATATCACTGACCGGAAGAAGGATCTATTCAAACTGTCGAACGGGAAGTATGTGGCGCCGCAGTTGATCGAGAGTCTGTTGAAGCAGAGTGAGTTTGTGAGTCAGGTGGTGGTGGTCGGGGCGGGTCGAAAGCAACCGGCGGCGTTGATCGTTCCTGATTGGGAGAGCTTGAATCAGGCGCTGGCTGATGCCGGAGAGGAGGCGCCGAAGGATCGCGTTGAGTTGAGCAAGTTTCCCGCAGCGGTCAAGATCGTCCAGAAAGACATCGCTGGCTTGACGGCGGAGTTGACGGACTACGAACGCATCAGGCGCGTGGCGTTGTTGCCCGAGGAGTTCACTATCGATGGCGGCGAGCTGACGCCGACCTTGAAAGTGAAGCGCAACGTTATTGATGATCGGTTCGGCGACTTAATCGAAGAGCTCTATTCCTAACCACAGATTACACGGATCTATCCGGATCAATCCGTGTAATCGGTGGTTAAAACTACCTCTTGAGAATAGATTCCGCGAGAATGCGTAGGTTGATCGGTATCTCAGGCGCCTTTGAACCACGAGTCGGTGCTCGGTGATGCGCCAGTAACGGCAACTCCGCACTACAGAAGTCACACAACTCGAGATGCGCCCGAACCCTGGCTGCCTCCACTCCCGAAAGGCCACCGGCACGGAAAGAGAGGAGCGCTGTCGATGCGGGACAGGCCGCTGTTTTTATAAAAGGGACCGCGTTCTTTGAGGCTTTCATTCTTTTCCCCTGATTCACCCCTACGAAAGACCCAATATCGTCAAAATTCCAGAGCTTTTTCAAGCTTTTACATCACTTTTCCATCTGGCGATAAACAATGCAAAAAGATGTTGCCCATTCTTGGGAATGCTGGTAGGATGTCTTCCGTCAGTGCCGAGCAAAAGTCTTCGCTGACGTATCTCCAGGAAACACCACCGCTATTCACGCGGTAAAAATCTGGCAAAATCTACGATCTTTCAGCATTGTCTCAGGGCAATACTGTGAAGCCTTTTCATGCCGGGAACATAAACATCCCAACCCAGACTCGCCTCTTATCCACAACTCCGCAGTGTCCAGGAACACGGAACATCCTGTGAAATCCACTAGTCAAGAGCCAGAAAAAGCCAACGACCTCGCAACGGGCGACAAGCGTCCGATGCCCAGAGACCGCCGCAACGACCGGCACGGAAAGAATGCGCGATGGGTCGAGAGTCTGCGTTCCTCGGACGTTAACCGTCTCTGGACCGACCTCCACCGCATCGTCTCGCATCATCCGCTCGTCCGGGCCTCCCGCAGCGCCGGCCTTTTGGTCGAAGAAGGCGCAGGCGCCGCCTACACCGATCTGACGCAGGAGTTGTTTGTTCAACTGCTGAGCAAGAACCGTTTCGAGCACTACCTCGAAACCGGGATGACTGACTACGAGATCGAGTGTGAAATCAGTCAGATCGAACTCACGAACCTACTAACGGCCGAGCTCCGTAAGCGACATCCGGAAAGCTATCGGCTGGCGCGTCGAATCTCGACGTTGATCCAGTCGAGCCCGAATTTCCGCCGTTTTGATTCGAGCGGGATAGACGATGAACCACACCGCCGCCTGGCCGATCGCGTTTACGGTTTGAGTGAGTGGAAAGACAGCAAACCACGCCGCGGCCAGCACGAAGTCGAACAGCGCGTGCAGATGATTGCGGTTCGGCAGCGAGACACGCGAATGGTCGGCTGCACCGGCGATTCTCAAATCGTGATCAGCAATGCCGATCTTGAAGACCTGATCGTGTCGGTGCTGGATGCGGTCGATTCGCCCGTTGACGTGCGGACTCTGCGAAGTCTGGTGATGTCGCGGCTGCCAGTGATGGACATCTACCTCGTGCCGCTCGACGGCGACGACAGCGACAACGAGAACGGCAACAGCTACGAGCCGGTCGATCGACGCGAAAACCCTGAAGAAGGCCTGGTCCGGCGCGAATCTGAGCGCGAAGCGGCCGGGTTTGTCGAACAGTTCCTGGCTAGCTTGAACGAGGCGGTTCGCGGCAAGGTGAAGCAGTACAACCGTATTATCGGTGTTCTCTGGTACTGCTACTTGAGCCCGGACCATTCCACACAATTGGAAGTAGCGGCGGTATTAGGCGTTTCTGATTCATTGGTGTCTGACTACCGCAGGCGCATCGAGCAGGAGCTACGGGCCCTCTCGTTCACTGAGGTGGAAGAGGCCAAGCAGTTTGAGCTGGCGTTGCGGGCACACGTCAAAACGCTGATGTTCGACATGGAAGAGAAAGAGGTAGCCGTATAGGATCTTCTGTGTAATCGGTGTAAGCTGTGGGACGTGCTGACCGGGCTGCTGCGCTAACTGCGCCGCAGCTTCTGTTTTTTGGTA
>JBIOVO010000126.1:0-2099 GCA_044867735.1 Pyrinomonadaceae bacterium
GGGCCCCCCCGCTCCGACGATCCACAACTCACAGCTGATCGCGCCTGAGTACCCGCCGTCGCGCCGGCAACGCAACCTCTTCCTTCTCCGCTGCGAGTTTGGCCGCAGCGAACATCGGTACCTCGGCCACTTCTTCGACCGGCGTTTGAATGATCCGTTCGGAAATCCTGACTTGTTCCCATGTCGGATCGGACTTGGTGAACTCCTGGGCCAATCCTGTTTCTACCCAGAGACGTTCAGGCAACTTGTGTTCAGCGTGATCGGCTGATCCATCGCGTGCCGCGATGATGCCGAGCTTGTCCCACTTGGCGACGTTGTCGTTGATACGTGTTTCGTAGTCAGGTCCAAAGTAACGCAACCAATCGACGCGGTAGTACAAATGTTTCAGGCGTTGGGCCAGCGGAAGACTTTCGTCCATCGCGCGTCGATAAGAACGCTCGCTGAGGACCTGATTCGGAACGCGCGCCGCCCAGAAAGAGGGAAGTGGCAGATACGTTCCAATCTCGTAACCAGACAAGCAACTCGCTCCGTCTGTCTGCCAGGGAACACCCATCCACCACGTGAGCGTGCCTGGACCGGAAGTCTCGACGACTCCGCCCGGGCCCAGCGCCTCGGCCGGCGACAGGCTTGGACCGTAATCCATCTTTGGCGCCTGACCTTCGGGTAGGACATTCAGACGGAACGGTTCTTTCCATATGGTCGCGACGCGAAGCGGCCACGTCACTTCGATGCCCGGATGAAACGGGCCGCCAAGGCAACTCTCGAGACTCGCCTCATCGAGAGCATGCGGTTGTTCGGCTAACGGATACGCCTCGAGTGCCGGCGGGCGATCGCGTTGCGAAGGATCGTCGTCGAAGTCTCCTTCGGCCCAGCGTCGCAGCCAGTCGTACTGCGTAACAGTGAGTGGGAGATCCACCATGCCGACGTCCGTGTAGTCACCGAAAGCATCACCGTAAAACGGTGGTAGCTTCTGTGGCTCCTGATCACCCAACGCATCAGCGGGGTTCCGGAACCAGTTGAAGTAAGAGGTGCGTAGCGGTTTGAACTCTTCGGCGGGGCTCGAAAGTTTGTAGAGCAAATCGGGGTCGGTTAGGTCGGAAGGCGAGCCGTTGCCGAACAGAAAATTAACGCCTCCGTTGACCCATTGGCTGGTGACGAGTCGATCGAAAATCGGAAAGATGTGACGCCAGAAGGACGGGCGCTCCGGCGCCCTTGTCGCAAAGTTCGAATCACGAACGAAGAGATCGAAGACGACATCGTACATCGTTACCACGCCATAAAGTCCCTGCCCATAACTCGGCGGTGTGACGGCGACCATCGCCGGCTCTGCTTCAAACTCCTTGCCGTCGATCTTCAGAGTAGCTCTAACTGGACCATCGGAGATGTCGTCGTGCCAGCCATTGTTGTTCGCAAACGTCGTCGCGGGCTTACCGAGGTATGAGGCGGAGTGACCAAAACCTCCGAGCACGAGCAAACGTCCGGCGTCGTCTGTGCGCAACTCGCCCAGTGGCACCTTCGTTCCCATGAACTCGCCGTTGTCGAAACGGTAAGCGTCGCCAATGACGTCGCGACCGGTTATCGAGCGCGAGCCGGGATCGATGATCAGTTTCTGTCGGTCGTTGCCGGTGATGGTTTGGTTGCGGAGGGCGGTGGTCTTGGCGTACTTCGGCGGCAGGTCCATCGCGTTTTCGAACTGGTACCACGCGGCTTTGCGATTCGCGAGATGCACGCGCCAGGTGATTTCGGCATCGGCGGCTGTGATCTCGGCGATGGCTTCGCCGGCGTCGTTCAAGCCGTAGATGTAAAAACGCGCGGCCTGGCGTTTGACCCGACCAGCGTTGTCTTTGAAACCACCTTCCGGATCCGGCACCTGTCCGGGAGCTTCCGGGCCGATGAAGTATTCGTCCGGCGAATTGCCGACACGCGCGATTCCGATGCCTGGGTAGATTGCGTAACGTTTGATTTGATCTGAGACGGGCATAGTTTGGCCTCGCTGGATGGTATGAAGTTTTTGCTCCGGAGGAGCACAACTCTTTGGCTTTCCAGAACTATAAACAGTTGCTCCTCCGGAGCACGGCAAACATTTTGCTCCTCCGGAG
>JBIOVO010000127.1:0-4509 GCA_044867735.1 Pyrinomonadaceae bacterium
ACCAAAGTGGCCAATGAGCCACTCAAGGGATCAACTTTAGAAAGAAAATCGCACATCATCGATAAGCAAAACTATTCAATGAAGACGAAAGAACTATCAACGCTCAATTTTTCAGCAGCCTGCTAGAGCCTTCTTACAAAACATCTTCCCGGCAGTGCTCTGATTAGCTCGCGAATTTCCAACGAAAGTAACGCGGATGTTAATTCCGAAATCGGGAGCTTGCTCTGGTCAAAGAGCCAATCCACGTGCGCCGGGCTATCGGGCGTCAACAACTTAAATACTGACGTCTCAGCCGCCGAAAGCCCTTCAGGAACAAATGACAACCGATCCGCAATCGATTTCTCCTTTTTCTTGTCGCCAAACGGAGGCGGCAAGAGAGTCGCAGCGATTTGCGGCGGCAGCTCGGTGGCGATGTCCTGCCACTGCTGAACGAGTTTCGCTCCCGCGCCCTTAATCAGGTAATTGGTTCCGAACGAGTTTCGCGAAGTGATATTGCCGGGAACGGCAAACACCTCTCGATTCTGTTCCATCGCCAATCGCGCCGTTATCAAAGAACCCGAATTCTCGGCCGCTTCCACAACCACGACGCCAAGACTCAGCCCGCTAATGATGCGGTTTCGGTACGGAAAGTTTTCCGAGACCGGCGGCGTGCCGAGTGGAAACTGGCTTATCAGTGCCCCGCCGCGGTCCAGTATTTCCGCAGCTAACTTCTTGTGATCACGAGGGTAAACCTCGTCGATCCCGGTGCCCAAAACCGCCACTGTTTTTCCGCCCGCATCGAGCGCACCGCGATGCGCCGCGGCATCAATTCCACGAGCGAAGCCCGAAATTACCGTCACTCCGCGTTGCGCCAGGTCGCGCGCCAGCATGATGGCCGCATTCTGACCATAGGTCGAACACTTGCGAGAGCCGACGACGCCGATGCAGGGTTGCTCCAAACATTCCGACCACGCGCCTTTAACATAGAGAACAATAGGCGGATCGTAGATCTCACGTAAGGATGAGGGATAAACCCCGTCGTCCAACAAAAGGATATCGCCGCCGAGTCTCTTTACCGCGAAAATCTCGGTTTCAGCACGCGAGCGCAGTTCGCGGGCGATGATGCTATCGACCGTCTCAGGCGGCAGTCGCAACTGCTCCAGCTCGGCCCTGGTCGCGTTATAGACGGCCTCGGCACACCCAAAGCGCTCCAAAAGTTTGGCAGCGGCGCGAGGTCCGATGCCCGGTGTCATATTGAGCTCAATCCAATCTCTGATCATGTGAGGATTCCTTCTGAGCTTGTCTTTGCGAGCGTTAATCAAATTTAAAAGATCGATACTACTTGTTTCCATCCCTGGCGGAGGCGTGTAGGAATCGAACCTACCTGAGCCCGCTCTCACGGTCTCACTGACGGTTTTGAAGACCGCGCCGTTCACCAGAACAGATTCGCCTCCATACGAAGGCGGCCGGATGGTCGGAAGCACCAAACCCTACGCGCCCACCGGCTGAACTGTCAAGTTTCATCCACCGATTACGCAGATTCTAAAGGCCAAATCTGCCCAGTCTGTAAGCCAATCTGCGTATTCTGTGGATCGCGTTTGACGTTTCCGAATCCAGCCACTAAAATTCGAACGAACGTTCGAACTAGAATCCTGATAGTCCCTGCATTCCTATTTATGATTGATTTTCAGACGTCGCCGGATCGTTATCGCCATTGGAGGCTTGAGGTCTCAGGCCCTGTAGCCACCCTCTCAATGGACGTCCAGGAAGACGAGACGCTCGCCGAAGGCTACAAGCTAAAGCTCAATTCCTACGATCTCGGTGTCGATATCGAACTGGCCGACGCCATCCAGCGCCTCCGCTTCGAGCACCCGGAAGTGCGGGCGGTCGTGATCACCAGTCTCAAACCCCGGATCTTCTGCGCCGGCGCGAACATCTACATGCTGGGAAGTTCTTCCCATGCCTTCAAAGTTAACTTCTGCAAGTTCACCAACGAGACGCGGTGTGCGATCGAAGACGACTCGAACCACTCGGGTCGCCGTTACGTCGCCGCTTTGAACGGAACCGCGTCAGGCGGAGGTTACGAACTCGCGATCGCATGCGATGAGATCTACCTCGTCGACGACGGCAACTCCGCCGTCTCTCTTCCTGAAGTTCCCTTGCTCGGTGTACTGCCCGGCACTGGCGGTCTCACGCGTCTCGTCGATAAACGAAAGGTGCGGCGCGATCGCGCAGACGTGTTCTCGACACTCGCGGAGGGTTTGAAAGGAAAGCGTGCGAAAGAGTGGGGACTGATCGATGAGTATTTTCCGACCAGCAAGTTTCAGGAATCTGTTGACGCAAGAGTGAAGAAGTTCGTCGAAACCGCGGCGCCGTCTGGCCCAGGAATCAAACTGACGAGGCTCGAGTTTGAATCAACTGACGACTCGAGAGACTACAAATACGTCAAGCTCAAGCTCAATCGCGATCAGCGTTATGCGGATCTCACGATTCACGCACCCGAAGGTTCACAACCGTCAACCGCGGCTGAGATTCAGGAATTAGGCGCTGCGTACTGGCCTTTGCAGGCTTATCGCGAACTCGACGACGCCCTGCTTCACCTGCGCGTGAATGAACCTTTGATCGGTCTCGTCTGCGTGCGCACCGAAGGTGACGCCGGAACTGTTTTGAAGTTGGATCAGACGTTGCTCGCGAATCGCGATCGCTGGCTGGTGCGCGAGATCCTGTTGCACATGGCTCGTGTGCTGCGCCGCCTCGATCTGACGGCGAAGAGTTTCTTTGCGATCGTCGAGCCCGGAAGTTGTTTCGCCGGCAACCTGCTCGAACTCTTACTCGCCTGCGATCGCAGTTACATGCTCAAGGATTCAGAACGCGGCGAGGCGTCGCTCGCCGTCTCGGAGTTGAATGCCGGCGCGTTTCTGATGAGCAATGGTCTCACGCGCTTGCAGTCGCGCTTCCTCGCGGAGCCGGAGAAGCTCGATCAGGTCCTCGGCGACAAGAAGAGTTTTGATACGGAAGAGGCAGAAGAGTTAGGCCTGGTGACCTTCGCACCGGACGATCTCGATTGGGACGACGAGATTCGTCTCGCCATCGAAGAGCGCACCTCGTTGTCTCCTGACGCGCTCACCGGTATGGAAGCGTCTCTTCGTTTCGCCGGTCCGGAAACGATGGACACAAAGATCTATGGCCGGCTGACCGCGTGGCAAAACTGGATCTTTCAGCGCCCCAACGCGGTCGGCGAGAAAGGCGCACTGACGAACTACGGTAAGCCGACGCAGGCGGAATTCGACTTTAAGAGAACTTAGGAAATTGCCGATTGCCAATTTCCGATCGCCGATTTGAAAACCTCCGGCATGATCGAAAACAAAAATTGGCAATCGGCAATTGGAAATCGGAAATGACCATGAACCTGTACGATCGCATTCCCAACAACGTAAATCTTTCTGAAGACAAGAAGCTTCAGCGTGCGCTCGAAAAGTGGTTGCCAAACTATCTCGACTGGTGGCGCGAGATGGGACCGGAAGGTTTCCAGGAGAACGACGTATGGCTGCGTACCGCCATCGACGTCGGCTCCGAAGGCTGGGCACACTTCGATTACGTGAAGATGCCCGAGTATCGTTGGGGCATCTTTCTTGAACCACCGCAACCGGATGCGATCGTCGGCTTCGGCGATAACCACGGGCGTCCCGCGTATCAGGAAGTGCCCGGCGAGTTTCGCAATGCGTTGCGCCGGATCATCGTGACGCAGGGCGACACCGAACCAGCGTCTGTCGAGCAACAGCGAGAACTCGGCAAGACCTGCCCGTCGCTTTACGACCTGCGCAACCTGTTCCAGGTGAACGTTGAAGAAGGTCGTCACCTTTGGGCCATGGTCTACCTGCTGCACGGTTACTTCGGCCGCGATGGACGCGACGAAGCGGACTCCTTGCTTGAACGACGCAGCGGCAATCCCGACAAGCCACGCATTCTGGAGGCGTTCAATCAACCGTGCGACGACTGGCTCAACTTCTTCGCCTTCACGATGTTTACGGATCGCGACGGCAAGTATCAGTTGTCGGCACTCGCGGAGTCAGGCTTTGAACCACTCGCACGCACGTGCCAGTTCATGTTGACGGAAGAAGCGCACCACATGTTCGTGGGCGACACCGGTCTCGGACGCGTTGTGCGTCGCACCGCGCAGTTGATGAAGGAAGGCGATGTGCGCGAGCTCGGCGGTATCCCGCTCGACATCATTCAGAAGTACATCAATTTCTGGTTCAGCTATTCACTCGATCTCTTCGGCGGCGAGATCAGTTCCAACTCCGCGGACTTCTTCGCGGCGGGATTGAAGGGCCGTTACAAGGAGCAGGACCAGTTCACGGAGCACACGGCGGCGAATGAGATCTTCACCATGGCCGTCGTCGAAGACGGTCAACTGAAATCGCGCGAAGTGCCCATGCGCAATGCGCTGAACGAAGTGTTGCGCACGGAGTACGTGAAAGATTGCGAGAAAGGTCTGGCGCGCTGGAACAAGGTGCTGGCTGACGAAGG
>JBIOVO010000128.1:0-6265 GCA_044867735.1 Pyrinomonadaceae bacterium
TCTTCCTGACTTGCTTCTTTTTGGGTAGTCCAGGGTCTCTTGCAGTTCTAATTGTGCTAGTTGGTGTTTTTCTGTCTGCCTGCAAGCAGCCGGCGCCGACCGCGCCAGTCGCAAACAACTCGGAACAGGTTGCGGCCGCATCGCCTTCACCAAGCCCCACGCCGCCACGTCCCTCCGGCGCAATCGAATTCACCGACGTTACCGCGCAGGCCGGGATTCGCTTCAAACACAACAGCGGCGCGTTCGGTAAGAAGTATCTGCCGGAAACGATCGGATCCGGCGGAGCGTTTCTCGACTACGACAACGACGGCTGGCAGGACATCCTGCTCATCAACTCGATGGACTGGCCGGAGAACAAGAAGCGCAAATCATTTCCAGCCCTCTATCACAACAATAAGGACGGCACCTTTACCGACGTAACGCACCAGGTCGGTCTCGGTGTGGAGATGTATGGCATCGGCGTAGCCATCGCGGATTACGACAACGACGGAAACGAAGACGTCTACATTACGTGCGTCGGGCCAAATCGCCTGTTCCGCAATCTCGGCAACGGCAAGTTTGCCGACGTCACCTCGCGCGCCGGTGTCGGCGATCCGGGTTTCTCAACCAGCGCTGCCTGGTTCGATTTCGATCACGACGGCAAGCTCGATCTGTTCGTCGGCAACTACGTCGAGTGGTCAGTGCAAACGGATCAGTACTGCACGCTCGATACCAAGAACAAGTCGTACTGCACGCCACAAACCTACAAAGGCCAGAGCGCAACGCTGTACAAAAACCGTGGCAACGGAACTTTCGAAAACGTTACCGCACGCGCAGGCATGAACGATCCGGCAGGCAAAACCCTGGGCGTCGCCCTGCTCGACTACGATGACGACGGCTGGCTCGATCTATTCGTCGCCAACGACACCGAGCCAAACAAACTATATCGCAACAACCACAATGGCACGTTCACTGACAATGCTGTGATCGCCGGCGTGGCTTTTAGTGAAGCAGGCACGGCGCGCGCGGGCATGGGCGTCGATGCCGCTGATATCGACGGCTCAGGCAGGCCAAGCGTGGTGATTGGTAATTTCACGAACGAGAGTATCGCGTTGTATTCCAGCGACGGCTCTGGACTGTTTACTGACGAGGCTCCGGCGTCGGGAATCGGAAAGATGTCGGCGCAATCGCTGACGTTTGCGATCTTCTTTTTCGACTACGATCTCGACGGCATGCTCGACATCTTCGCCGCGAACGGTCACGTGTCCGACGACATCAGCGTGGTCCAACCAACCGTGAAGTATGCACAACCGCCGCATCTCTTTCGCAACCGCGGCAAAAAGAAGTTTGAAGAGGTCACGGCGAAGCTTGGACGTGCTTTGAATCGTGCGATCGTGGGACGAGGCGCTGCTTGCGGCGATTTCGATAACGATGGCGATCTCGATCTGTTGCTCACGACAAACAACGGCGCCGCGCGTTTGCTGCGCAACGAGAATGCAAATCAGAACGATGTGCTGCGCGTGAGGACGATTGGCTCGAGAACCAATCGCGATGGCGTCGGTGCAAAGGTCGTCGTGAAGACCTCCAAGGGAAGAACGTTGTACGGTATGGTGCGGACGGGATCGAGTTACTGCTCACAATCAGAGATGCCTTTGACGTTCGGCTTGGGCAAACCTGAAGAAGGCACAACTCTCACGCTGGAGATCAACTGGCCGGGAGGTCAGAAAGAGACGATTCCGAATGTGAAGGTCAATCAGTCAGTAGTTGTTCAGGAAGGAAAAGGAATCACCTCGGCGGAACCGATCGTCTTTGTGCGCACCCCAGCAGCGCCGTCGCCATCCCCCTCGCCATCACCGCAATAAATCCGTCTTATCCGTGAGATCCGTGGTTAGTTCTTCTTTAGTTTTTCGGCGTCTTTAGTTATCTGGCCGCTGAGTTGAATCAAGCCCTCGAGGTCGCGACGCGCTCTAACAGATTCGTCGGCATTGATGGTATTCGGGTTCGCGATTACCGGGTTTGTCACAAAGCTGCGAATCTGCGCGCACAGCTTTAACAACGCCTCTTTGACTTCCGTATCGTTAAACTTTTCCGGCTTTGGACTGTTTGCGGCCTCTTCCGCCGAAAGGCCAAGATGCAGACTCGATTGCACCCGGCTCGCCCGTTTCTTAATCTCACCAGTTGCTTCTGAAACAAATCGATAATCGAGAGCGTTGTTTGACTTCAGAGCGCGGGCAATTTCGTTGTGGAGACCCAGGATACGATTGAAGTCTTCTTCGGTTTGAGCCATGAGCGCTTCGACCGAGCGTTTGTCTTTTGGCGAATTGGCGTCTCTCCCGAAGTTTCTCAATTGCCACTCACGACTGCTCATGTCCTGCTGACGAATGCGGTCGGCGTTTGTGCGGCGATCAACTGGAGGCGGCCCGGATGGAACAGTTTGTGACAAAATCGGGGCAGCCGACAACAAGATGAAGGCGAGCACGACGAGTAGGCTTTTCATAAGGAGAGACCTCCCGATTATGTGTGGCCGCCAGTATAGCGCTGCTAAGAGTTGAAGGCCACAAAAACACAAAAAGGCAACGAAACGGATTTTGTTCTTTTTCTGCTTCCGGAGGGCACTAACTACAAAAGGTGTTGACTGATCGCTTGCTATGTACTAATTATGCTTATCGATTACCCAGTTGATTTCTGGCCCCGATCCTTCTAATTTCCCTTCCATTCCGGTGCATTACGCCGGCGGCTTTGCGGTATGCGACGAATCGACCTTAAGAAAGCAAACGTAGCGCGCTCAAACACGATCCGCGATATCAATCGCCAGATCGTCCTGAACTATGTGCGCGAACGCGGTCCGATTTCACGCGCCGAGATTGCACATGAGACTGCGTTGCAGCGCTCGACAGTCTCGCTGATCGTCGAGGAGCTAAGAGTTGATGGGCTGATCGAAGAGGTGAGTGGCGAATCGACGGGCGGGCGTCCACCGATCCTGCTTTCGCTTCGCACGGCTGATGCTGTTGCGATCGGCGTCGACCTCGGCACCAAGCGAACTATCGTGGCGACGAGCGATTTGGTGGGCCGCGTGTTGGAACAGGAAACCTTCGAAACAAATCCTGATGCCAAAACGACGACGAAGGAGATCGTCGATCGCGCTCGCAAGCTGATCAGACGAAACAACGGCACCATCGAGGGCATCGGCCTCAGTCTTCCCGGTCTCGTAGATCCGGAAGGCAAGGAATTGTTTATTCCGACTTTCAAGTGGCGCGATCTTCCGCTCGCGAAGGAAATAAGTTCCGCAACCGGACTGCCGGTCACTATGGATAACGACGCGAATGCAGCGGCGCAGGCTGAACTGTGGTTCGGCAGACCTGAGATTCGCGAAGTGCGAGATTTTATTCTCGTGCTGGTTGAAGACGGTGTTGGTACCGGGATCGTTTTTGATGGGCAGGTTTATCGCGGTGAGAACGGCGCCGCGGGCGAGTTTGGTCACATGACGATCGGCCAGGGAGCTCCAGTCGCATGTGCATCCGGTAGTCGTGAATGTTGGGAAGCTTTTGCTTCGGAACGCTCTGCGCTCGCGCGCTACAATAATCTCTCCGGCAATTCGAATGGTGGACCAGGTACGAGCTTCGGCGATCTTATCGATCTTGCGTTGCGTAACGATGGGCCAGCGCGCACCGCTTTGAAAGAAACAGCAAACTACCTTGGGATTGGGATTGCGAACTTGATTCGCGGACTCGCGCCTGAAGCCGTGATCGTTGGTGGTCCGATCGTACGTGCGTGGCCGGTGATCTCTTCCGACATTCGAAACTCAGTGGAAAACACTATCTGTCGTGGTTTGCCATCGACGAGAATCATTGCCTCAACCCTGGGCTCGGAACCGACGCTGATGGGCGCGCTCAGTCTGGTCTTAGCAAGTAAATTTGCTTCGGTTTCAGTAACCTAGCTCACCTGGATTTTGTTGGCTCTGCGAACAAAGTCGCCGTCCAGAAAAATAACTCGCCGGGAGCTGACCTTGGACCTAAAAAATCCTTGACATTAAACTCGATTAGTATTAAAAACTTTTGCCAGCCTCTGCAACAAAGTAGCACTCAGACAACTTAACTAGGATTTACGCTCAGAGCCGGCGGGTAGCAATGAATTCTTGATTTCCATTTTCAGGTAACACTGAGGAGGTGTTGTATGTCGATAAGGTCGTTGGTGCAGGCGTCACTACTCCTGCTTTGTATAGGTTTGCTTGTCGGCGTACCTGCCCAGTCGAGCACTGCCGGTAGTATCACCGGCACGGTGAGAGATCAGAACGGCGGCGCGGTGCCTAAAGCCGAAGTGACCATCACCGAAGAGAAAACAGGCGCTTCGCGCACTGTCACTGCGAACGACGACGGCTTCTACAACGCGACGAGCCTGCTCCCGGGTGTTTACTCGGTGAGCGCGAGTCCCGCGGGATTCAAGAAGACGGTCTCTACCGGCGTCGAGCTTCACGTTAATGAAAACAAAACGGTGAACCTCGATCTCCAGGTCGGCCAGGTAACGGAAACTGTGACCGTCACCAGCGAGCAAACTGGGGTTGAGTTGCGCAGCGGTGAGGTCAGCAGTCTCGTATCTGAGAAGCAGGTTACCGAGTTGCCGCTGAATGGTCGCAACTACGCGCAGCTCGCGTTGATGGTTCCTGGTGTTTCGCCAGTGACTCAGTCGGGTGCGGGTGGCGCGTTCGCGACGCGCGGAACCGGACTCAATTCCGGCGTTGATATGTCAGTCAACGGTAACCAGTCGAACGCGAACTTGTGGACGGTTGACGGCGTCAACAACATGGACGTCGGATCAAACCGCACGTTGCTGGTGTTCCCATCGGTCGACTCGATTCAAGAGTTTCGTGTTGAGCGAAACAGCTTCAGTGCTGAGTTTGGACAAGCGCAAGGCGCCGTTATCAACCTGATCACAAAGGGTGGCAGCAACGAGTTTCACGGAACGCTTTTTGAATTCTTCCGCAACGATGCTCTCAATGCCAACAACTTCTTCCTGAACCGCGCTGGCCAGCCGAAACCGGAACTCGAGTACAACAACTTCGGCGGCAACTTCAGCGGCCCGATCGTCAAGAACCGCGTGTTCTTCTTCTGGTCGGAAGAGTGGCGACGTGAGAAACGCGGGCAAGTGCTTTCAGCAAGAGTTCCGACCGCTGCTGAAAAGACGGGAGATTTCAGTGCGTTCAGAATTCAGGATGGCCGGCGCGTTCCGAACCTGACTGGCCCAACCCACCCGAACACAAATATTCCGATCCTGCCGCATATTCCCGGTTTGACTTGCGACTCCAGAATTGAAGCCAACGTGGGTCCCAATCCAGTGGATCCCGGCTGCTTCCCCGGTAATCGTATTCCGCTGAATCTGCTGAGCCCGGGTGGCCTTGCATACATGAAGCTTTTCCCGAATCCGACGGGCCCGGGCCTTGGTGATTGGGCGACGTCGGCGCTCCAGCCGATTAATACGCGTCAGGATCTCATCCGCGGTGACATCAACATCACCGATAAGATGAACCTGATGGTTCGTTACATCAATGAGTACTGGGATCACAAAGGCGCTGCCGGTAATTTCTGGGGCGATGCTCCGTACCCGACCGTCGCGTCAGACTGGAGCCAGCCGAGCCACAGTTTCGCCGTCAAGCTGACGAATACGTTGACGTCAAATGCGGTTAACGAATTCCAGTTCTCGATCGCCGGCAACGACATCATTATCACGACTTCGCCTGAAACGCAGGCGCTCGAAGACGAGATTGCTGCCGCGATTCCGACAGTGTTCCCGAAAGCGGATGGTGATGTCGGCGGTTCGATTCCTTCGCTTTTCTGGGGTGCAGGCGGTTACGCGAATATCTGGCACCAGGCTCCCTGGGCCAATCGTGAAGACCTCTATATCTGGAAGGATGACTTCTCGCTGGTGAAGGGTTCGCACGATTTCAAATTCGGCGCTCTCTTTAGTCACAACTTCAAAGACGAGCCGGGTGTCGGCGGCGGTGGCGGCAATCAGCAGGCTACCATCCAGGGCTGTGCTGAACAGACCGGGCACTGCATCGCCGACTTGCTGCTCCGCGATACAGTCCTGCTTAACTACACGGAAATCCAGACGACAGAAATCGCTGAAGGGCGTTGGCAGGATTTCGAATTCTATGTAAACGACACCTGGAAGGTTCATCCGCGCGTGACGCTCACGATGGGCTTGCGCTACTCAACCTTCAAACCGGCATGGGAGAAAGACAATCGTATTTCGAACTTCATTCCCAGCCTTTACAACGGAGTTGATTTCA
>JBIOVO010000129.1:0-4918 GCA_044867735.1 Pyrinomonadaceae bacterium
CCCACCCCTACAAATCATCGAGACGATCGGGAATATGCCCAGCCTCCTTGCATGTGAACGTAACACTCGTTACACTCTTGCCTCAGTTACATATGACAAATCGTGCTCGAACAAAAAACCCCGAGTGGATATTGCTTGTTCACCAATTACCGCCCAAGCCGACAAATCTGCGAGTCCGAATTTGGCGCAAATTGCAAAAGCTCGGAGCGGTGGCGATCAAAAACTCGGTCTACCTGCTACCCGCAACTGAAAAGTCTCATGAAGATTTTCAGTGGTTGAAACAAGAGATCGAGTCGGCCGGAGGTGAAGCCTCAGTTTTCAAGGCTGCTTCAGTCGAAGGTGCGACAGACGAAGAGATCATCACTGCATTTCGCAAAGCGCGTGACGACGAGTTCGCTGCGATCGCGGCGGAATTCGACGGTTTGACAGGAGCAATTCGCGAACAGTCTCGCGGTAAACACTTGTCCGCAGGCAGGCTTTCGGCGCATGAAAGTGAGATCGACAGACTGCACGGTGAGTTAGAACGAATCGCCGCCAATGATTTCTTTACTGCGACCGGTCGAGCTGCCGCTTTCGCTGCTTACGAGCGATGTCAGAAAGCCATTCGATCCGCTCAGGGTCCTAAGCCAAGCCCATCATCGTCAGAAATAAGAACCGGGAAGCTCGACGTTGCAAAGTATCAAGGCCGGCGTTGGGTGACTCGCCGCAATCTTCACATCGACCGGCTCGCTTCAGCATGGCTGATCAAACAATTCATCGACAAACGTCCGCGCTTCTATTTTGTCGCCGAAGGCGAAACGATCGACGGTGCAATTCCCTTTGACATGTTTGGAACGGAGTTCACTCATCACGGGGAAGACTGCACCCTCGAGACGATGCTGAAGCGGTTCGGACTCAGTGAGAACAAAGGCCTGAGGGAGATTGCTGAAATCGTTCATGACATCGATCTGAAAGACGACAAGTTTCACCGCCTCGAGGCTGCCGGACTGAACGCGATTGTTGACGGACTCAGCAAGGTCCTACGGGACGATCGCAAGTTATTACAACAGACCGGCGTTGTTTTTGATGGGCTTCATGCATTGCTGAGCAAGGATGCTGAGAAATCAGGACGCAAGACGAAACGAAGTGGAAAGCGTTCTAAAAAGTAGATCCGCGGGTTGGCGTAGGCGAGTCGCTGAGTACCTCGCTCTCGAACATAACGTCACGATTGCGTCTGTCGCGGTATTTCTTCTCGGGTTCGGCGAGGAACTATGGAAGAAGTTTCTACCTAAATATCTCGAAGCGCTTGGTGCAACCGCACCAATCATCGGTCTCTTCGGTACAGCAGAAGACTTCTTCGACGCTTGTTACCAGTATCCCGGCGGATTTGTGGCCGATCGTTTTGGCCGGCGTCGCGCTTTCTTGATCTTCATCACACTCGCCGCGCTTGGTTACGTCGTTTATCTCTTCAGCACCTCGTGGCCATTCATATTCGTTGGTCTTGCATTCGCGATGGCATGGCAGAGCATGGCTTCACCGGCAATCTTTGCCGTGATCGGTGATTCCCTGCCTCGCGAACGTCGAGCCATGGGTTTTACTTTGCAGTCAATCTTAAAACGCGTCCCCATAGTGATCGCGCCAATCGTTGGCGGTTTCCTGATCGCCTCGATGGGCCTGGTCAACGGTGTCCACACCGGTCTGGTCACCACTCTGGTTTTAGCAGCCGTGACGCTCGTACTCGTACTCAGAATCAGAACCTCAAACCAGCAGCCACATTCGATCAACATTCGAGGCGTTTGGCAATCATTTCACGATGTACTAAAGCGCCTGCTGATTTCCGACATCATCATCAGAACCTGTGAGGGCATGACCGGCGTACTGGCCATTCTTTATGTAACCAACATTCACGGTGTCACTGTCGCGGCCTACGGCACTCTCATCGCTATTCAGATGATCACGTCGATCCTCGTCTACATTCCAGCGGGAAGGATTGCCGATCGAATTGGACGCAAGCCTTTTGTGGTTCTGACATTTTTGAGTTTTGCGCTATTTCCCGTCGCGATCGTTCTCGCTTCAAACTTCGCCTGGTTGATCGTCGCCTATGTCATCGGCGGTCTCCGCGAGATTGGCGAGCCTTCGAGGAAAGCGATGATCGTGGATCTTGCGCACGACAACATTCGCGCGAGATCCGTCGGGCTCTATTACCTCGTTCGCAGTCTTTCGATCACTCCGGCCGCCGCGATCGGTGGATTGCTCTGGAAGATCGCACCTCAAGTGCCGTTCGTTACTGCCGGAGTGATCGGACTGGTTGGAACTGCTGTGTTCATCATGACCGTCGAGGAACGTTACGCCAGCTAGAATGGAGGTTATGACAATGGAAGGCTTGCTGAGAGACATTCGTTACTCTGTTCGTTCACTACGCAAACGACCCGTATTTTCATTGCTTGTGGTACTGGTGTTGGCAGTCGCGATCGCCGCCAATAGTTCGATCTTCAGTATCGTGAACGCTGTGATCCTGAAACCGTTGGCTTTCAAGCAACCAGATCAGTTGGTATGGATTTGGGGACAACGCAAAGGCGTCAGTCGCGCGTTTTTCTCGATTCCGAATTTCATCGACACACGCGATCAAAATCAGACACTTGCGGAAGTTGCACCATTCGCGATTTGGCCCGCGAACCTGACCGGACAAGGCGAAGCGGAACGTTTGCAGGGAGTGCGAATGTCGGCCAACGCTATGCAGATGTTGGGTGTTGAAGCTACCGCAGGCCGTGCGCTTACTCCTGATGACGACAATCCAAACAACAGTCGTGTCGTCATGCTGAGCCATGGCTTATGGCAAAGACGGTTCGGCGGAACAAGCGAAGTGCTCGGAAAAACGCTAACGCTTAATGGTGACTCGTACGCAGTTGTTGGAGTCTTGCCACCGCGCTTCGTCATTCCCAACGCCGAGATCGAGATCATGGTCCCGTTGAGGATGGATCAGGATCCACGCCGAACCGAACGAGGCTCAAACTTTCTACGACTTGTAGCACGGCTTAAACCGGGCGTTACTCCAACTCAAACCGAAGCCGATCTGGCCACGATCACAAATCGTCTGCGTGAGCTTTATCCGGATGACAACGGAAACATCGCATCGCCTCGTGTACTGAAGTTGCAGGACGAGGTCGTGGGTGGTTATCGCGAAGGACTCTGGTTGATCCTCGCCGCCGTAGTCATTGTGTTACTGATTGCCTGCGCAAATCTCGCGAGCTTTCAATTGGCCCGCGCAGCGTTACGACATAAGGAGATGGCCATACGTACTGCGTTGGGAGCAGGCCGCAAGGTCCTGATGCGGCAGATCCTAACCGAGAGCATGTTGCTCGCTATCCTGGGCGGCGGGTTGGGATTGCTGCTCACCTTCTGGGCCAAGGATTTACTGTTGGCAGTGAGTCCTGCGGATTTTCCGCGCGCGTCGGCGGTGAGTATCGACGGTCGTGTACTTCTTTTTTCGTTGCTTGTCACGTTGTTTGCGGGACTAGCTTTGGGTCTGGCTCCCGCTATTCAACAGAGCCGAAGCGATCTCAACTCTGAACTGAAGGAAGGCGGTCGCGACGGCGCGAGTGAAAGCCGAAATCGTGTTCGCAGTTTATTTATTGTGAGTGAGATCGCGCTTTCGTTGATGCTGCTGGTTGCCGCCGGCTTGCTGCTAAAAAGTTTCAGCCAGTTGCGCGGAGTTAATCCGGGTTTCGATGCCAACCACGTTCTGGCGGTGCGGTTCTCTCTGCCGGCGGCGCGGTACTCAAACGGTGCATCGGTAAAGACTTTCTACGACAAGATTGCGCCACGCGTTGGGGCATTGCCTGGAGTAGAAGGAGTTAGCGCAGCCAGCGCGTTGCCGCTGAGTGGGCTGATCGCGCGTACAACATTCAACATAGCCGGTCGGGCTCCAGCGACCCCAGGTGAACAACCATTCGCGCAGCATCGCTGGGTTGGGCCAGGCTATTTTGAAACGATGAGGATCCCGATTGTGCGTGGACGCGACGTCACTGAACGCGATAACGACCATGCGCCGGGCGCGATCATCATCGATCAGGCCCTACAGCGTCAGTACTTCGGCACTGAAGATCCATTGGGTGCGCATGTACTTATCAACATGGGTGATGGGAATCCGCCGCGAGAATACGACGTCGTCGGCATCGTCGAAGACGTGAAGCACATGGGCTTGACTGACGAACCGATGCCGACACTCTATGGAGCCATTCCGCAAGCCCCGAAATCCGCAGTTCCGTTCATGGCAAATAATCTTAGCCTGGTCGTACGCACCGGAATAAATCCTGACGTCCTTGCGTCAATGGTGCGTAAGGAACTGCGCAACGTGGACGTGGACGTCGCGACAGCGGGCGTCAGGCCGATGCACCAGTTCCTGGCCGCCTCGGTCGCCGCACGCAGATTCAACATGGCGTTGATAGGAGTCTTTGCGGCAAGTGCATTGCTGCTGGCCGCCGCGGGTTTGTATGCAGTGATCGCTTATTTGGTGTCGCAACGGACGAGAGAGATTGGGATCCGCCTGGCACTCGGCGCAACACCTCGACACATCCTGCGTCTGATGATGGGCCAGGGAATAAAATTGACCCTGATAGGGGTAACGATCGGGTTTGTGGGAGCGATAGCGGTCACACGTTTGATGAGGACCCTCTTGTTTGGAGTCGCGCCCACAGATGTAATGACCTTTGGCATTGCCTCTGTTGTTTTGATCGTCGTCGCGTTGTTGGCTTGCTTTATCCCGGCACGACGCGCGACGAAAGTCGATCCGCTAGTCGCGCTGAGATATGAATGACTTGTCATCCACAAGGAGGAAAATGACACATGATAGTTTTCTACAGGACTCCCGCGAATGATTGTAGGGGTGGCCCTCCGTGGCCACCCCATCTGGTGAACAAAAGTCATAATCGGAAAGATG
>JBIOVO010000130.1:0-6364 GCA_044867735.1 Pyrinomonadaceae bacterium
ATGGTTCGCGAGCAGCAAGCCAAAGCTTGAACTCTGAACTTTCGCAGCCGAAGGTCAGAACTTTGCGCCTTGGCGTCTTTGCGTGAGAAATCCCAATTTGACCCTTATCCAAACCCAATGTTAACAACCCAAGAAATAATGTCTCAAAGTACTTCACTGGCTTGACCGGACCCCTTATACCTGATAAAAACCTCCGCACATTTAACCTACCGGCCTCGGCGTTTTCCTCCGGTATTGCCTCATCAATAACGTGCGGTGTTGTGTGTCTAATTCTACTTTCGGAAGGATTGTTTATGCGTTCTATTGCCCTCAGATCCCACGCGCGCAGACTGCTGCTCGTTGTCGCAATTCTCGGACTAACTTTCTTACTACTCAACGTTGGGTCGCGCCGTTATGTGGCCTCAATGGCCCCGGCGCCGATCCCCGGGACAACGTCAACCATCTTCATAAATGAGTTCCACTACGATAACGCCGGCACTGACGCCGGCGAATTTATCGAAATAGCCGGCCCGGCTGGTACGAATTTAACGGGCTGGCGAATCGAACTCTACAACGGCGCGACCGGACAACAGTACGATAGCGATCCGCTGGTCGGAACAATTCCTTCACAGCAGGGAGGCTATGGGACCGTTTCAATTTCTTATCCGGTTAACGGGATCCAGAATGGCAATCCTGACGGTATCGCGTTAATCAATGCATCGAACACGGTGGTTCAGTTTCTTTGCTATGGGGGAGCTTTTAACGCCACCAACTCAACTGCGAATGGTCAAGGGTGCACAAATATCGGCGTCGTGGAACTAGGCACGACACCGATTGGGAATTCGCTTCAGTTGCAAGGAACAGGAACTACGTACGGCGACTTCACCTGGACCACAACCCCGATCGCCAACACTCAAAACAGTCCGAACACCGGACAGAGTTTCGGCGCTGGAGATGCAGCGCCATCCGTCATAAACACAACGCCTGCCAACGGTGCTGTGAACATCGCAGCCGACACAAACATCAGCATCACCTTCAGTGAGAGCGTCAACGCAACGGCAAGCGCATTCACTATCGAATGTCCCACCGGGACGCCGAGGACATTCACGCAAAGTGCCTCGCCTGCCACGACCTTCACGCTCGATCCAACTTTGAACCTACCATTCAGCACAGTTTGCACGGTCACGGTGAACGCCACGCAGATCACTGACCAGGATGTCACTGATCCGCCGGATCAGATGACGGCAAACTTCGTGTTCTCGTTCACCGTCGCGGCTGCTCCGCCAGTTGTGGCTGAGAACGTGATCATCAACGAGCTCGACTCAGATACTCCGGGAACTGACGCCGCTGAGTTCGTTGAACTTTACGATGGTGGCGTTGGTAACACATCGCTGACCGGTCTCGTGCTGGTCTTCTTCAACGGCTCCACTGATACGTCGTATCGCGCGATCGATCTCGACGGACAGACCACGAACGCACAAGGTTATTTCACCGTCGGCAATGCTGCGGTTCCCGGTGTCGATCTAACCTTCCCGGGCAATATCCTTCAAAACGGTGAGGACGCAGTGGCGCTCTATGCCGCAGACGATACCAACTTCCCAACTGGAACTGCCGTCACCACAGCAAATCTTCGTGACGCCGTGGTTTACGACACAGCCGATCCGGACGATCCGGGCCTGCTGGTTCTGCTCAACGCCGGTCAACCACAAGTCGACGAATCAAGCGGCACGGCACCCGACGTCGATTCGATCGGTCGATGCCCGAACGGTGACGGCGGCGCTCGCAACACCAACACGTATCTCGCGCGCACTCCAACGCCGGATACAACTAACAACTGTCCGCCGCCACCGGTGGTTGCAGCAATTCACGAGGTTCAGGGCAGTGGTCTCGTTTCGCCGTTTGCAGGCGCGGGCGTGATCACCTCCGGCATCGTGACGGCTCGCAAGTCGAACGGTTTCTTCATGCAGGATCCCGTTCCCGATTCCGATCCAGCAACATCGGAAGGCATCTTTGTTTTCGTCGGTGGCACACCAGCAGTGGCAGTCGGTGATGCAGTAACAGTCACAGGAACCGCAACCGAGTTCTTTAACCTGACTCAGATTTCCGCATCACCGGCAAACGTCTCGATTTCTTCGAGCGGAAATCCGCTGCCTGCGGCAATCACCCTTACGACAACGATTCTCGATCCGAACGGCTTACCCACTCAGCTCGAGCGCTTTGAAGGTATGCGCGTTCATGCCGACACGGTCGTGTCTGTCGCGCCAACCAATGAGTTTGGTGAGACCTTCACCGTACTCGAAGGCGTTGCACGTCCGATACGCGAACCCGGCATCGAGATTTCGTTCACGGTGCCAACGGACCCGAGTTCGACCTGCTGTATTCCACGTTGGGATGAAAATCCTGAGCGAATCATGGTCGACAGTGACGGCTTGATCGGTTCAACTGTCCTCTCGGTTACTTCAAACGTGACGTTGTCGAACATCACTGGACCACTCGACTTCACGTTTGACGACTACAAGGTGCTGCCTGAAACAGCGCCAACCACGACGGCGAACATGAGCGCGATTCCGGTGCCGACACCGGTAGCGGGTGAGTTCACCGTGGCCAGCTTCAACATCGAGAACTTCAACAACAATGCAACGCAACGGGCAAAAGCAGCGCTCGCGATCCGCGACGTGTTGCACCTGCCTGACGTAATTGGCGTGATCGAGATTTTCGAATTGACAGGACTCCAGGCACTCGCGAATGAGATTGAAGCAATCTCAGGAGTTCATTATGAGGCCCGTCTGTTTGAGAACGACGGCACTGCCGGCGACGCAGACCAGGATGTCGGCTATTTGATCAAGACGTCTCGCGTTCAGATCGATGCAGTAACTCAGATCGAACTTGCCGGGTGCAATGGAACGGCTGCAACCTGCAACACCTTCATCGATCCAAACAACGGACTGCCGGCGTTACTCAATGACCGTCCACCAGTCGTGCTGGAAGCGACGGTGGACGCGCTCACTCTGAATCCGCGCAAGGTCTTCCTCGTCGTCAATCACACGCGTTCGTTCATCGACATCGAGTCCCTCGGGGCGGAAGGTGTTCGAGTGAGAGCGAAGCGCATGGCCCAGGCGGAGTTTCTTGCCAATCTGCTCCAGGGTATGCAGACGGCAAACCCGACCACTCCAGTCATCTCGATTGGCGACTACAACGCCTACCAGTTCAACGATGGCTTTACCGATCCGATTTCGGTAATCAAGGGTACGCCGACAGCGGACGGAGAGATGGTCGTTGACGAGAGCCCGGATCTCGTCAATCCGAACTTCATCAACCTGACGGACAGTCTGCCTGCCGATCAGCGTTACAGCTTCATCTTTGAGGGAACGCCACAGGCGATCGACCACCACATCATCAACACCGTGGCTGCGTCGTTCCTGACGCGTTACCACATCGCGCGTAACAACGCGGACTTCCCCGAAGGACCGTTGTTCATCAGCGACGCTACGCGGCCGGAACGCAATTCCGATCACGACATGCCGATCTCCTATTACCTGTTCCCGGCTGCTGCAACGACGACAACCGTTGCCGACGCATCGGCCGTGTTCAGTCCAGCGGATCAAACTGTCGTGCTCTCGGCGAATGTCACAACTGCAGCGGGAACAGTGAACGAAGGAACAGTGACGTTCACGGTTCGCAACGCAGCTAACGCAGTCGTAGGTCTGCCGGTGGTGGGGAACGTCGTGGGCGGTGTGGCCACAGCGAATTACACCCTGCCAGGTGGAACAACACCACAAGCTCTCACGATCACGGGAGAGTTCGGTGGTAGCGCCTCGCTCGCTCCGAGCAGCGACACGGCTACGCTATCTGTCAGCTTCAACATCTGCTTGCTTTACGATCCGACGAAGGCCGTGAAGAGCGGAGCGACGTATCCGATCAAGATTCAGCTCTGCGACGTCAACGGCAACAACGTATCGTCGGCAGCGACGGTGGTCCAGGCGGTCAACATCCAGCAAGTCTCGACTTCTGCTTACGGTGAGGTGATTACGGCCGGCGAGGCGAACCCGGATAACAACTTCCGGTTCGACAATGGCATGTACATCCTTAACCTGAAGACGACGGGATTGAGCACCGGAGTTTACAACCTGTACTTCACCGCCGGAGACGATCCGGTCCTGCACTCGGTCCAGTTCCAGGTGAAGTAACAGGACCCTTCCAGACAGGATTACGGGATTAACAGGAGAGAATTCTTCTTGTTAAATCCTGTAATCCTGTCTCTGTTTTTATCCGAATCCTGGCTCAAAACGACCGATCTCGATCTGCCTATGTGACCGATCTTCGTCACGTTGACCAGAAACCCGTCAATAGCCAAATAAAGGCGTTTTTTGTGTATTGACCCGCCTTCCGAACCTTGGTAAAAGCATGAACTAGGCCCTTGCCGGCCAACGTTGTCCCGACCGGTATACCTCTCCAATGTGCGACTACCGTCACGATTGTTTTGGGAGGATACCAATATGTTTGAGCGTCAGAATCGGCTGCCGCTGCGACGCACCCGCCGACCAAAAACCAATAGACCAGGAACCATCAGAACGTGGCGCTTAGTGATCACCGTGACACTAATCGCGCTCGCGTCGGTCTATGTTGCGTTCGCTGCAATCTCACTCTCAACATCACTTCCCTACACGCAGAACTTCGCGAGCATGGGCATTCCGTTGTCGAACCCTGCACCGTCGAACCTGCCCGCTGACTTTCGTCAGGACACGATCGCCGCCGCGAGAACGCTCGGCTCATTCTCTTCAGGCAACACTCAGACCGCTCGAGTCGGCGGCGCGAATGTTTCCACTACTGCGGCGAACGGCAGTTACAACTTCGGCGCCGGAACAGCGACTCTGGGCGACGCAGATCGCGCCGCAGGTTTCATCTCATCAGGCACCGCCACGATGAGCGGCAATCTCTACGCTCAGTTCGTCAACAATACCGGCAGCACCCTGACGGGCCTTTTGATCTCGTATGACGTCGAGAAGTATCGCAACGGCTTAAACCCGGCCGGCTTTCGCTATCAACTGTTCTACTCGCTCGACGGTCTCGCCTGGACCAACGCTGGCCCAGACTTCTTCACCAGCTTCCCGGCTGATGCAAACAACAACGGATTCGCCACCGCGCCCGGCGCAACCGTGTCCGTCAGCAACAAGACCGTGACTGTCTCCGTGGCCAACGGCGCCAACGTCTATCTGGCCTGGAACTATTCAGTCGTTTCCGGAACGACCACGACCAACGCTCAAGCGCTTGCGATCGATAACATCTCGGTCCTGGGACTGGGCGGCGATGGTTCCACCAATCCTTCCGGCGCCGGCGCCGCTAATCCGAATTCGGTGGCGGCCTTGAGTTCGACGCTGCTGACCGTGACCGTTACTCCGGGAGCGAATCCGACAAGCACGGCTCACACAGTTACGGCTGACCTGACATCCATCGGCGGCAGTGTGTCACAACAGTTCTTCGATAACGGCACCAACGGCGACGTGAGCGCCGGAGATAATATCTTTTCGTTCAACGCGACGGTGGCAACTGGTACGACCGGCGGTATCAAGTCGCTGCCATTTACGATTACCGAGACTAGTCCGCTGACGCGCACTGGCACGGGTTCGATTTCGCTTGGCGTTCTCGCCGCTACAGATCCGAGTGGTGTTGGTTTGGCGAGTCCGAATTCCGTGTTGCCGGGTGAAGTCTCAACGCTCACAGTAACCGTCACACCGGGAACGAATCCGACGAGCTCAGGCGTGGCAGTCACTGGCGATCTTTCAAGCATCGGTGGTTCGGCGACGCAACAGTTCTTTGACGACGGCATCAACGGTGGCGATACAGTCGCGGGCAACAACGTCTTTACCTTTGCAGCGACGGTCGCATCACTGACGACGCCAGGTCCGAAGTCGCTTCCGTTCTCAATCACCGACGGCCAGGGACGTTCCGGTAGCGGATCGATCGGCCTGACAGTTCAGCAACCGCCTCCACCCGTGGACCACCTCGTCATCAGTCAGCTCTATGGTGGCGGTGGAAATTCAGGCGCGACCTTTACCAACGACTACGTCGAGCTCTACAACCCGACCGGCATCTCGTTCAATCTCGCCGGCTGGTCGCTCCAGTATGCTTCGGCTGCGGGAACGAGCTGGACCAATAAACAACCGCTCGGTGGCGCCATCGCTCCGGGTGAGTACTTCCTCGTCGCGCTCGCGTCCGGCGGAGTCAACGGCGCGCCGTTACCTGTCAGCGCCAACATCTCCGGCGACATCAACATGAGCGCCACGACCGGCAAGATCGCGCTCGTCAGCAATTCCGTCTCACTGAGCGGCAGTTGCCCGAATGGCATCGATCCGGACATCGTCGATTTCGTCGGTTACGGCTCGAG
>JBIOVO010000131.1:0-22996 GCA_044867735.1 Pyrinomonadaceae bacterium
GACGACTTCACCGCCTTCGATCGCATGAAGTTTGAAGCGATGCGCTTCACGATGGGCAAACTGCCGCGCGCCGCGCGCCGCAAGCTTTTGCACACACGGCCCGCGCAATACGAGATGATCGCGGTTCATGCAGGTAAGACTGAACTGGTCCACGAAAAGATCGTGGCCAAGGGCTTCGAGCAGTACGCTATTCCGATTCGCGGTCAGGCCGACATTCTGATCACGGGCATTCCCGATATCTCTCCCTATAACGTTTACTCGATCCTGAACCCGTTGCTCGTCCAGGTGATGGCGCTCGGTTATCACTTCAACTTCTATCGCAACAAGCCGTTGCTGAAAAAAGGTGGTGTGATGATCGTGCATCATCCCTGCTTCGACGATTTCGATCACGACTTTCATCCCAGCTACATCGAGTTCTTTAATCGTCTGCTACCGGAAACGCGTGATGCTTTCACGTTGCGCGAGAAGTACGAACGCGAATTTGCAACCAATCCCAGCTACATCGAAATGTACCGGCGCGGCAACGCCTATCACGGTGCGCACCCGTTCTTCATGTGGTACTGGGGAGAAAACGGACGCCAGCACGTTGGTAAAGTGATCGCCGCGGGCGCTGAGAACGCACACGTGCCTGCAATTCTCGGTTGGGAACGTGCAGACAATCTGACCGAGGCGATCGCGATGGCGCGCAGCTACATGGGCAACTCAGCCGAGATCACGATGCTGCATCAGCCTATGATTGGTATCGCGGATATGGAGTAGACACGGATCTCACGGATTTTTAGAACGGATCTATAGGATATGAAGCTCTCTCCGACAGAAATCTTTAGGGATCGAAAGATCTTCCTTATTGGGAGTACGGGGTTTCTCGGGAAGGTGACGTTGAGCATGTTGCTCCATCGTTTCCCGAACGTCGGCAAGATCTATCTCACGGTCAGGGCGCGTTCGCAGGAGGAGTCGGAGAGCCGTTTTTGGAACAACATCATCACGGCGCCTCCGTTCGATCCGTTGCGCGATCGCTACGACAGCGCGCTCGAGGGTTTCGTTAACGACAAGGTAGTCGTCAAAGGCGGTGACATCGCGGAGACGAACTTCGGTTACAACGAAGAAGAAGCACAGGCGATCGCCGACGATATAGACATCATCATCAACTCCGCCGGCAACGTCACTTTCAATCCGACCCTCGAAAGCGGCCTGCGCACAAACGTCGTCGGCACTCAGAACGTCATCGCGTTCGCGCGCCGCATGAAGCGACCCGCGTTGGTTCACGTTTCAACCTGTTTCGTCGCCGGTAATCGCACAGGAGCAGTTTGGGAAAGCGATCCGGTTCCTGGTTACTTCCCACGCCAACGCGAAATGCAAGGCGTACAGTTTTCGGTGGACAAGGAGATCGCCGACTGCGCCAAACTCGCCGAACGCGTTCGCGACGAAGCCCGCGATGCGATGATGGCCGCGAAGTTTCGCGAACTCGCGCGCAAACGACTAAGTGAAGAAGGACGCGACACTGACGATCCCGACGCGCTCGGACTCGCAGTCGCGCGCGAACGTAAAGTCTGGACCCGAACGCGCCTGACCGATCTCGGCGTTGAACGTGCCGCTTACTGGGGTTGGCCCAACATTTACACCTACACGAAGTCACTCGGCGAACAGCTCGTCGCCGCTGAGACTGGCATGGTGCGCAGCATCGTCCGTCCAAGCATCGTCGAGTCGGCGTTGTCATACCCCTTCCCCGGCTGGAACGAGGGCTTTACTACCACCGCACCAATCATCTTTCTCATTCGCAAAGGTCAGACGAAGATTCCTGCGAACGAGAAGTTGATACTGGATATCACTCCGGTGGACCAGGTCGCGTCAGTAATGCTCGCGGTTTCGGCCCAGGCTTGCGTCGAAGAACCTCGGCTCGTTTTCCAGGCAGCGACCGGCGACTCCAATCCCAACAACATGGAACGGATCATCGGTCTTGTCGGACTCGACAAACGCAAGCACTACGAAGAGAAAGACACCGGCGTTAAGATCCTGAACAAGATCGCTGCGCGCATGGAGCCCAGACCGGTCACGACTTCGCATTACGAAAAGACGTCCGTGCCGATGTTCAACTCGACCGCGAAGAAAGCGTCGTCGCTGCTTGAACGTGTCCGTCCGCGCTGGGGCGGCGGTCGTGTTGGCGAAGTGATCGACAAGGTCAAGAGCAGCGTCGAACGTGTTGAGGAGCTAACTCGCGAAACAAATGAAGCGTTCGACATGTTTCGCCCGTTCACCATCGAGAACGCTTACGTATTCCGCTCGGACAACGTGCGTTCACTCTTTGAGCGAATCAGTGAAGACGAGAAATCGCTGCTGACGTGGAATCCGGAGAAGTTTGACTGGTACGACTACTGGCTCAACATTCACTTGCCTGGCCTGACGAAGTGGGTGTTCCCGACGCTCGAAGACGAGATGCGAGCGCAGCCGAAGCGTATCTACACGTATCGCGATCTCCTCGAGCTATTCGAAACATCCACGAAGCGTCACGCCACGCGCGTCGCGATGCGCATCGAGCGCGACGGCCGCAAGGAACAGTACACGTACGCCGATCTGCGTGAACTGGCGACGCGAGTTGCCGGCTTCCTCGCGAGCGAAGGCATCAAACCCGGCGATCGCGTGATGCTGGTCAGCAGCAATGCGCCTGAGTGGGGTATGACTTACTTCGGTGTGTTGAAAGCGGGCGCAACCTGTATTCCGTGCGATCCGGAAAGTACCACGGTTGAGATTCTCAATTTCGCGCGTGCCGGAAACGCCGCCGGAATCATCTGTAGCGAAGCAATCATCAACGATCATCCCACTCTGCCTGAGTTGCTTCAGGAGCAGGGCTCGACGCGCTTGTGGACCTACTCCGAAGTCTTCGCGATGCCTGACGAACAGACGGAAGACGAACGCATCGCGCTCTTGCCGCAACGCGCGCATGCCCAGGGCGTTGCTTCGTTGATCTTTACGTCCGGCACGACTGGTCAACCAAAAGGGGTCATGCTTTCACATCGCAATCTGACGAGCATGGTGTCGATGTTGTCGTCCGTCTTTGATATGACCACGCGCGACGGCGTTTTGTCAGTCTTGCCTCTGCACCATACGTTTGAGTTCTCAACGGGCTTTCTGACGCCGCTCAGTCGTGGTGCACAGATAACTTACCTGCCGGAACTGACGAGCGACGCGCTCGCACGCGCGATCAAGAACGGTCACGTTACGGGAATGGTCGGCGTTCCCGCGTTGTGGGAGCTGCTGCACCGTCGCATCAAGAACAGGCTCTATGAACGCAGCGACTGGATCGGCAAGGCCGCCGATAACATGATGCGCGCGAATGCGTGGCTCCGCGACAAGACTCCACTCAACTTCGGGCAGGTGTTGTTCTATCCGATTCACGAAGGCATGGGCGGGCGTATTCGCTACTTCATCAGCGGTGGCTCGGCCCTGAGCGAAAAGATTCAACGCGACTTTCACGGACTCGGCTTCACGATTCTCGAAGGCTATGGTTTGACCGAGGCGTCGCCGGTGCTGACGGTCACGCGACCTGAGAACAAGATGTTGACCGGAACAGTCGGCAAGCCTCTGCCGGGTGTTGAAGTGCGGATCTCTGAGCCGGACGCGACTGGTGTCGGCGAAGTGATCGCTCGTGGTCCAAATGTGATGCTCGGTTATTACGAAGACGAGGCCGCCACGAAGCAGACGCTCGTCGAACGATGGCTCTACACCGGCGACCTCGGACGCGTTGACGACGACGGAAATCTCTATCTCGTCGGACGTTCGAAAGAGATCATCGTCGATACGAACGGCAAGAACGTCTATCCGGATGAGCTCGAAGAAGTTTATGCAAACTCGCCTTACGTGAAGGAGTTGAGCATCGTCGGTTTGCCTGACGGAATCGGCGAGAAAGTCGCCTGCCTGGTCGTGGCCGACGACGAATACGACATTTCACTCTCGCGTGCGGCGCTGCATCGTCTGGTCGAAGAGCACTTCCGTGAAGTCTCTGCTTCCCTGCCCTATTTCAAACGGGTGAAGGTGCTGCACTTCACGGATATCGAGTTGCCGCGCACTGCGACGCGCAAAGTGAAACGCCGCGAAGTGGTCCAGATCATGGAGTTGCTCGAAGAGAACCAGAAGTCCGGACGGCGCGGAGGTAAGCAGGAGACTGCGAATGCCGATGCAATGTGGGTGCTCGGGCTCGTGGCCAACGCGGCGAATCGTTCGCGTTCCGAAGTGTCGATAGACACTCGGCTGAGTGATCTCGGTTTTGACAGCCTGATGTTTGTCGAACTCGCAACATCGATCGAGAGCGCCGGCGGAACGATCTCTGCACCCGAGCGATTCAACGAGATCCAGGACGTGCAAGAACTTCTGACTGTCGTTAGCCGTCAGCCCGGCGCTGCCCAAAAGCAGGAGACACGTCAAGACGATCAGCCCAAGGATGATGAGATCCACGTGCCCTCGTTTGTCCGCACTGCCGGAACGAGAGCGGGCGATTTCCTCCAGCGTTTTCTGTACGAGCAGTTCCTGAACACGCACTACGAAGGACGCTCGAACATTCCGCCGCACACAAACTTCATCGTCGCCGCCAATCATTGTTCTCACCTCGACATGGGTCTGACAAAGATGGCGCTGGGCGAGTCAGGAAAAGACATGGTGGCCCTTGCTGCCGCCGACTACTTCTTCGACACGAAGTACAAGCGCGCCGTGATGGAGAACTTCACGAATCTGGTGCCGATGGAACGCACCGGTTCGTTACGGCAGTCACTGCGTCATGCGAAATCGTTCCTTGATCGCGGTTACAACGCGCTCATTTTCCCGGAAGGCACACGATCGATGACCGGCATCATGGCAGACTACAAACCGGTAGTTGGCTATCTCTCGCTGCACGCGAAGGTTGGCATCCTGCCGATGTTTCTGGAAGGCACGTATGAAGCGATGCCGAAAGGAACTTCGATCATCAAGAGCCGCGACGTCGGCGCCCGGATCGGCCGCTTCCTTGAATTCGAAGAGCTGGAGGAGATGACCAAGGGAATGCCGCGCGCCGAGGCTTACCGGTTGATCGCCGCGCGCGTGCGGCATGAAGTCGTAAACCTCCGCGACCGCACGCGAACGCCATTCGACGCGAAGGGCATGCGGCGGCAGTGGAAGAGTGAGAGGAAGAAGGAACTGCCGGATCCCGAGGTAGTTGCAGTGGTATAGGTCCTATAGGACCAATAGGACCTATTATGCCTTCCAAAACTCCCGGCAAACGCACCGCGCGCATGACTCCGGTACCCACCGGAACCAAGCGCCGCGCGGCCATCGAAAAGCGCCAGCGAGCCGTCACGCTCATCACCGGCGGTACCGGTTTCCTCGGCGCGCATCTCGTCAGACAACTCATCGAAGAAGGCGCCAAAGACGTGCGCGTCATGGCGACGTCCATCCCCGATTGGCTCGTCGATCTCGGCGTCGAGACGTTTGCCGGGTCGATCACCAACGCGGACGACAACAAACGCGCCGTCGAGGGTATCAGCGAGATCTACCACCTCGCGGGCAAGGTTTCGCGCGAACGCAAGGACGCGCGCGAGATGTACGACATTCACGTCGAGGGGACACGTATGCTTTGCGACGCGGCGAAGGCGGCTGGAGTAAAAACCATCGTGCTTGCTTCAACCAGTGGCACGATTGCCGTCACCAAGGACGGGGAGATTCTGCCCGACGAGACCTATCCGGTTCCGCTCGACATTATTTCGCGCTGGCCCTATTACGCGAGCAAAGCGTATCAGGAGATGGCGGCCCTCGAACGCTTTCAGGGCAAAGGGCTGAGGCTGGTTATCATGAATCCGAGCTTGCTGCTTGGACCAGGTGACGATCGGCTTAGTTCAACCAAGGTCATCCTCGATTTCATGGCTCGCAAGATCGGAGCCGTGCCGACGGGCGGCGTCAGTTTTGTTGACGCGCGCGATGCGGCGCAGAGTTTCCGCGCGGCGATGAAGAAAGGAAGGCACGGCGAGCGGTATTTACTCGGCTCGGCGAACTGGACGTTTTCGAAGTTCTTCGGACGGCTTGAGCGTCTGACCAAGGTCTCGGCGCCTAAGCTCGCTCTACCATCGCGACTGGCAATCACCGGCGCAAGTCTCGTCGATTCGTTTTTCAAGCAGTGGGACCTGGCTTCACCAGTCGAGCCGGGCGCGATCGAGATGGCGCAGTATTTCTGGTACCTGAACTGCGCCAAGGCCACGCGGGAACTCAGTTTCCGACCACGCGATCCAGGCGAGACGCTGCACGACACGGTGGCCTATCTCCGTGAAAACTTCCTCGGCAGCAACGCATTCGGGAAGTAATCGAAACCGCGGGTGGCCAACCTCATTCCTCTCTTCAGGGAACTCTTTTACTATTTCCGGCGTCTTATGAGCGTATTCCGTTCACACCCAGAACCACGGGGAGAGACTCACATGAAAAAGCTTCGGAAACTTACCCTCGCCTGCTTTCTTACCTGCTCATCAATCGTCATCGGGCACGCTCAGAGTTCGACCGCGCTGAAACCCGGCGCTCCCATCGAGCGCGAGATTAGCTCAAGCGAAACTCATACGTTCACGATAGACCTCGAAGAGAACAGCCTGCTTCAGCTTGTCGTCGAACAAAAGAGCATCGACGTCACCATCAGAGTCTCAACGCCTGAATCGAAGACTCTCGGCGATTACGACACGCCAAACGGCGCCCAAGGTCCTGAGCATGTGTCTTTCGTTGCCCTAACGTCCGGCACCTACTCCATCGCGGTTTCACCACTCTATCCGGAGACGCCTGCGAAAGGCCGCTACGAAATCAAGATAGTTGACATACGCAAGGCGACTGAGCAGGAACTGAACACCAGGAAAGACCTGGAAGTCGTTAAGGCAAAAGCCGTCGCGATGTTGAAAGATTTGGAGGGCACGATTTCCGAGATTAAGTCGCCTGAGACGCGCATCCGAGCGCGGTTGCAAGCGTCAGATCTCCTGATCGAAGACGATGCAGATCGCGGTAATAAGTACTTCACCGACGCAATCGCAGATCTCAAGGAAACCATTGCTGCCCTCGATGTTGAAGATGAAAATTACCCGCAAAGGTATGCGATGATCTGGCAAGTGAGATATGAGGTAGTTCAGATATTGCTTCAGAGTGATCCGGACGAAGCTCTCAAGTTCATTTACTCAACCGTTCCACGGCCGGGCGCGTACAATACGCGTGAGCAGGAACTCCAGGAGAGTAATCTGGAGATGGCAGTTGCCGGCAAAATTGCCTCGAAGGACCCACAGCGCACGTTGCAGCTTGCGCGTAAAACTCTGAAGCAGGGTTACTCGTCGGGGCTGATCCAGACGGTGTACGAACTAAGGGCACACGACCCGAGGTTGGCGAGCCAGTTGCTGAATGAGATCTTCGACAAACTGAGGGGTGAAACAATAATCAAGAATACCGAAGCGGCCCAGCTTGCGACCAACCTGGTCAGCTCTGCTCTATTAGTAGTTGACAGCAGCGCCTCTGTCGCCGGCAACGGCAACGGCACTGCTAATGGAGCCAGCGCTAACTTGCACCTCCTGCCAGATGACAAACGCAAGGAGCTGCTGAACAAACTGCTGGAAGAGGTCATGACACTCTCGCCCGGTAACCCCGCTGCTTTTGGTCAAACACCTGCTGCATTCAGTCTCCTGAATACACTTAGAAGTATGGGCCCTGCGTTGGACGAGATCGCCGGTGGCAGTTCGGCTGCGGTGGCGAAGAAATTCTCCGACTTAACGGGAGGCATCAGTAATTTTATCCCCGCACCGGCAGAGTTTACGGGCACAATTGAAGAGTCGCTCGAATCGATTCAAAAGGCGCCGCCTGAGACTCGCGAACAACTTTACCTGAACCTTGTGAGCCGCCAAATCAGTAGCGGTGAGCCTGAGCGCGCCAGACAGCTCATCGACGATCACATTAAGAACCCCTACCAGCGGCGTGAGTGGCTGAACCAGATAGAGCAGCAAAAAATAACTCAGGCGATTAATGGCGGAAAGCCCGAAGAGGCATTGCGCATCATCGGTAATCGTTCCGCACTGCGCGAACGTGCGAATTACCTGATCCAGTTGGTAAGCAATCTTGGCAAGGGACAGAAACGAGCGACTGCACTAAACCTGCTGGAACAGGCGAGAGCGCTGCTGCCGGTCTCGCCGCAGGCGCAAGACGCCGAGCAGATGCGTGCGTTGCTTGAAATCGCGCGCGCGTTTTCGCACTACGATTCGAAGCGTGCTTTTGAGATCCTCGAGCCGCTGGTGGACCAGTTCAATGAACTCTGTGCCGCCGCACACACACTGAATGGCTTTGGTGGTGAGTACTTCATTGACGACGAGCCCACCGAAGGCGGGAATAGTGTTCAGGAAGTCGCAAGTGTGATGTCGTCGGTGCTTGGTAGTTTGGCGTTGACGAATTTCGAACGCGCGAAGGGGACGTCCGAGAGGATTCGTGAACCGCACGTGCGGCTCAAAGCGCTTTTGGATATCGCGCGGGTGGCGATCGAGGGAGATCAGGACTAACCACAAAGACACTAAGACACTAAGTTAATAATTTTTGTGTCTTTGTGGTGAAAATTGTTCATTTACTCGCCGAGCGCGGCGTATTTGAACAACCTGAACCGGTATTGCTGCTGCGCCCGGATCTTCGCCGCGATCACGCCGTGCAAGTTGTCGTCCCAGCTAGTGTACTGATCGATGAACTTGTCAGACGCCGCCTTATCACCTTCAAACTGCACCGCCAGAGTTCTCTCCAGCATCTTGCCCACCACGTCATGATATTTCTCGTAATGCACCTGCATCGCCTTCGTCGCCGGATCGAAAGTCAGCAGCCCATTCTCGAGGTAGAAGTTCCACTGCATTAGCTGCATCGTGTTGTACGGCTGGTCGCGACGAGGGCGATTGTTCTGTAGCACGCGCAGGATCCCGCCGGCATAAACGCTTCGCAGTTGCGCATCGGTGTAATAACCCTGCTTGTGCAGCGCCTGGGCCACAAAGAGCGACACCAGATCCGCCTTCATCTCTTCGAGCGTGTTTGAATTGTCCTGTAACGCATCGTCGAGCTCACGGCCGTCACGGGTGCGATCCACGCCGAGATAGTGGCCCACTTCATGCCATAACGTGCGATAGAAATTGCCGTCGGACGTTAGATCTTTCGCTTGCTGTTCGCCGATGGCCGCGGCGAGTGTTTTCGACGTTCCCTCGAAAATGTTCGGATCCCGCATGATGTTTGCGCGCAGGAGGATTGTGCGGCCATAACGCCGCGCGAGATAGCTCTCGTTCGGCAGGATCGTCGCGGTGTTTCCGCCACGTGATTGCCCGAAGTCTGCAACCACATCGTAAACTCCGACCGGAATGTCCTCGCGTACCTTCTTGTGATTCTTGTAAGGAAGGGAGTCTTCGAGCGCCTGAAGTCCTTTCATTGCCTGGCGTAGAGCAGTTGTTTCCTCCGGCCGGCTCTGTAACAGGCAAAATGAGAAGAACGTCTTCACGCCAAACAACTCGTCATCGTAAGTTTCGTAAGAACCGATCTGTGCATTGAGGTTTTTGAAACGTCCAGTGACCCAGCTTGCATCGCCAGACTCGTAATCGTTCGACAGCAGATCGCGGGCGCGATTGCGCAGGTAGCGCGCAAACTCTTCATCGTCGTTTGCAACAGCATCCGCCGCTTCATTCAATAGACCATACCCCTTCATCAAGTCATCGGCGTACGCAACCGCGTAAGGGACGCTGTACAAAGCCGTCTTTGGACCAGACTCCAAGCGCTGCAACTCACCGAGAAGTTTCGGGTGCAGCGTTTGAAGGGCTGGATACTTCTTCAACGTCGCCGTGTCGGCCTTGAGATTTTCCGCTGTTGCATAACGGACGACGGTACGCAAATCGGTGAGGTCCGCGCGCTTTCCGTCAACCGCCTCTTTCGCAATTCCCCACGGATACATGTTCTTGCCGGGTTTCAAAGGCTCCACAGGCAGGAACGGTTCGCGTTTGTTCTCCAGCGTGGTGGCGATCGGCCCCTGGAAGAGTCGATACAGCGTCAAAAGATTTTGCGTCGCTGGAGTTGAGCCACTCTGTTTATCGAGCTGCACGAGGGCAAGATGTGACGAGAGGGCTTCAGGATGTTTTTGAGCTTCGTAAAGCTTCTGAAAGATCTGACCCACCTCGATCAACTTCGCTACCGCTTTGCGCTCGCCCTCGCTTAGTTTTGAGATGTCGGGCACGAGACGAATGGTTTGGGTCTTATCGATGATTGGCTGGCTCTTTTCGAGCGGCCAGTAAGCAGTGGGCAAAGTTTGGGTCAGTAATAAGGCGGTCATCAGCAGTTTAGTCATGTTCGCATTTTGCCATAGATTGCATCTGTGGCTGCAAATGTCGGCAATTCCTTGCGACGCAAATTTACTCCAGTTGATTTCTGCGTTTGCATTTCCAAAGCTTTTCCTAAAGAGTCACTGAGGCATCGTGCTTGCACAAGCAGCGAGCAGTGACTGCTCTAATCACAACCATCAAACGCCGCTTCCGGCGAATGCGCAGGCGGCGTAAAGTCGGTCGAGCATATGACATGGCGCTCGAAGTTGCGAGAGTGCTGCCCGAGCGCGCCGACATACTCGACGTTGGCTGCGGCAACGGTTTCATCGCACACCATCTTCAAGGAATGCTCGGAACGACGGTAGTCGGACTGGACGTCGGTGGCAACACTTCCGCGCGGATCAATTACCTGCCTTACGATGGCCGGCACTTTCCGGTGAGAGATCAGAGTTTCGATGCGGTGCTGCTGTGCTACGTGCTGCATCACGCGCAGGACGCGCGGCTGGTGTTGAATGAAGTCAGCAGAGTGCTGCGGGTAGGCGGCCTCGCGATCATTTACGAAGACATGCCAATGATGTGGTGGGACCGTCTGGTTTGTTGGACACACGATCGACAGTGGCGCGGGCGTACTGGACCATGCACATTTCAAGTCGAGCACGATTGGCGACGGACATTTAATCTGGCGGGCTTTGAGGTCGTGAAGGAACGCGCGCTATCACGTTGGCGAAACCTTGCGCATCCGGTGGCCAGACGGTTCTTTGTTATCCGCGCGAACCCTGAGATCGAAGGGGTTAAAGAAGAAATACTCGCGCAAAGGAGCAAAGCTGCAAAGTTAAGACCTTCGGCTGTCCGGAGGGTCTGAACTTTGCGCCTTTGCGCGAGTAATCTCATCCGACCCCAACAATTCCCCGCTCCATCAGTCTCTTGATCATCCGTAAACAATCAGCCTCACGAAACGGACAGATCGAAAGGATCGACTGAATGTCCCACGACCCATTGATGCGCGACAGCACAAATCCTTCCTGCGGATCGATCTGCTCGTTGGTGAGATCGGCCGGTGAAACACGCATCTGCGGCACAGAGCGCGGCGAGATGCCTCCAGTTTCGTAGACACGCTTTATGTATTTCTCTTCCGCCGCCGGCAATAACGAATGCGCCTCCGGATTGTTTGGTTGCTGCTGCAAAGCTTTCTGAATGATCAGTAACGCCGCTTCCGGATCCTGGTCCAGCTTGCGTTCTGCCTCCCAGACCATCTCCGTAACACTTTCCGGCAGATCCTGGACTTCAGTAACCAGCGCAGGACTGTCCTCCGGCAACTCACCCGTTACACGCGCTATGCCTTCGCTGATCAACGTATAGAGCTGCCCGTAAACATGAAACGCCGACGCGTGCATGTGATAACAAATTTCAGCGACCGACATGCGTTTCTCGACGAACAAAAGGATCTGGCGAAACTCTTTTCCGAGCTTCAACGAAGAGGTCCAACCGGGATTCAGTTCGAGCACACTCCGATCTGACGGCACCAGCGTTTTATACCGAGCCAACTCGTCAATCCGGTAGATCCCCTCCATGATGACGTTGGTCGGCTCGACCTCGATCAGGATCAGATCTTCCGGAAGCGGTTCTTCGTCGTAGAACTCAAAGTCGCCGTCAGTCCAGACAAATAGATCGTAGATGGCGTCGAGGGTGCGCGTCTTAAGCGTGTCGAGCACTTCCTGTTCACTCATGAATCCCTGCTCGACCAGAACTTCACCCAACTTCGCGCCTGACGATGTTCGCTGCAACTCCCGAGCGATCTTCAACTGAATCTCATCGACTTTGCCGTAATGCAGGAGTACCTGACCAAAATACTCACGCGGATCGTTCGACTTCGAGCCGACGATCAGTCCATTCTTGAAATAGACCTGCTTGGTAACCTTGCCGTGATCGAATTTGAGTGTGCCTGACTTTCTTCCTGCCGCCAGAAACTGGAGCAGGTCGGTCAGACTCATTGTCTTCAAAGTGCCTTTGATCGCCATTAGCAGTCGGTTTAGTCGGGCGCCTGGCTGGCGGGCCTACATCGTGAGGATCTCTGGGGGGAGCTCTCTACTCGTGGACCACAATTAGTCGGACGTCAACAGGAAGTAATCAATCCTCTACCAGGTCTGCGCAAATCGCGGGCGCCTCAGGACCGGCTTCATGCGCGATTTGCAACAGCAGCAACAGTTTCTCCGTTTGTTCCTCGTTTAGATCAACAAAGCGAACGCCAAACCCCATTCCGTGCCGGTGATGGCGCACCTCGCCTTCGAGATAAAGCCAATCGTCGTCAGGAAGGAGCACGCGAAACGCCACGATCTCGCCGACCATTACCTCGCCCACGGTATCGAGGTAACACCCACCTTCGGAAAGATCGGTGATGCGGGCGGAATGTCTTTCTTCGCCGCCATGCCAAACCGCATCCAGATGAACGCTAAGCCGGGGTTTAGATCGTCTATCATCCATGAGCTAAGCTCATCATAGAAGTTTTGTCGAGTGAGGCAAAGAAAAAATATTTGGGAGGTTACGACTTTTAAGCATTTGCGCGCACGCGCAGGGCTTCGGGAACAATCTGGAACGTCGCGGGAAGTCTTCCAGGAAGTTCTCCATCGATTTCCAGTGCGACTTCCGCGTCTCGATCGGCCGCGCGTACCGATATCTTACGCGCAAGAGCGTGACTCACTTCGGGCATCGAAAGGTGCGAGCCAGAGTAAACTCGTGGCGCACTCGTGAATATCTTCAAAGCGCTGAGATCGCCGATGCCGATGATATCAAACTTTCCATCTGTCAGTTTTGCATCCGGAGCGATCTTCATCCCGCCGCCAAAATAGCGTGCATTAGCGACACAGAGATTCGAGACAAGCAAATGCCGCTCGTGATCGTCGTCGAGTTGGACGACGAGTCGAGTGGGCGTGGAGCGCATCGCGGTTTGCAGTAGCGAAGCGCCAAAAGAGATCCGCCCACCAATCCATTTCGGTGTGTTTTTGGGGAGCCAGTCAGGGCCGCCTCGCTTTACACGTTCGATCACTTTTGTGCTCATGCCGCACGAGGCAACTCCGAGAAAGTAACGCATCGCTTCGTTTCTGTTGTGATCGATGTAGGACACACGGCCGACGTCGATGCGAACAGTTCGACCTTCCCGCAGGACTCGCGCGGCGTCACGGCTCTGTGAGGGAATCTCGAGCGAGCGGCGGAAATCGCCGCCGGTGCCACTCGGAACTATGCCGAGTTCCACGTCTTTGCCTGACGAGAGGATGCCGTTCGCCACTTCGGAAACCGTGCCGTCGCCGCCACAAGCGATGATAAGCTTCGCGCCTTTTCGCGCAGCTTCGGCGGCAAGTGCGCCCGCGTCGCCACGCCGCTTGGTGAAACGCACCTCAAACGATCCGAACTGCGAGCGCAGATCGCTGGCCACCTGTGGCCACGCGTCACCAGTGCTGCCGCTCGCCGACGCCGGATTTACGATCACTATTGCCATAACTTTTTAACCACAGATTACACAGATTTGATCGGATCTGATCAGTTTTCATCTGAGTAATCTGTGTTTCAATCGATCTTCCTCACCAAGCGCCGCTATTTCCCCCATGACGGCGTCCGCAATCTCTTTATGCGTTCGCAAACGATCCGGTTTCTGCAAATGCTCGGTTAGATCCAGCACGGGGCCGAAGTGAATCCGAATGACCTCTTCTCGATTCCAGTTTCGCGCGACCTGTCTCGGCAAACTGTTACACAAGCCCGCAATGAACACCGGAATCACCTGTGGCTGAGCTTCCATGATCAACTTTCCGATACCCGGCTGCGCGCGCAAAAAGGAATACGGATCGTCGTCTTTGTTTCGTGTCCCTTCCGGATGAAAGCCGATGACGTTACCCGGGCCGTTGCGCGCCAGTTCTGTCAGTATCTCAAATGAATACTTATCAAACGCGCGCTTTTCCGGAAGCGGATGATCGCCCGTCGCAAAGAACGGTGGATACATGGACCACCAGCCCATGATCCAATTCACCAGCATACCCAGCGGCGACTGATAGAAAAACCTCCCGCGCACCGGAAAGAAAAGCTGCTTACGCCAACTGGTGTTGCGAAAGAGCACCGTGGAGACCGCGTACATGTCAAAGAATGAACGATGATTGGCAACGAGCAGCAACGGCCGGTCGCGAGCCGCGGCCTCCACGTGCTCGAGCCCGTAGACGTTCATGATGTTGTAGGTGGAAAGATGGATCCAGCCGGCGCCAAGGGTGCTCTGGCACCACGTCCAAAACCGTTTCCAGGCGCCGCGATTCATGCGCCCGACAAACCGGAAGGCGAAGCGTTCGAACGGGTTTAGGACTTCGAGCTCACTCAATCGAGAAGTATTTTGCCTCCGGATGGTGAACAATAATAGCCGAAGTCGATTGTTCCGGCTCTAATTGAAATTCCTCCGACAGCTCGACGTCGATTCGCGACGGATCGATGAGAGTGAAAAGCTTCTCCTGATCCTCGAGGTTCGGGCATGCCGGATAACCAAAACTGAAGCGCGAACCCTGATAATCCTGACGGAAAAGACGCGTCAGTTCCGTCGCGTCGGCGCCTGCGATTCCCAGCTCTTCACGAACCCGCTTGTGCCACAATTCCGCGAGCGCTTCCGCACTCTCGACACTCAGACCGTGGAAGTAGAGGTAGTCAGAATAATTGTCTGACTTGAACAACTCCTGCGAGTACTCGCTCGCACGACGCCCGACCGTCACGAGATGAAAGGCAACGACGTCCATCCTGCCGGAGTCTTTCGAAGCAAAGAAGTCCGCAAGACAGAGATTCTTGCCGCCCGGCTGTCGTGGAAAAGTAAACTTCACTTCCCTGTCGTTGTCATAAACGATCAGCTCGTTCCCGTCTGACTGGCAGTTGAAATGACCGTAGACCACCTTCGGCACCAGCAACTGTTCCCGCTTCGAGCGTTCCTTCAGTTCTTCATAAATCGGCCGGACCTTCGTTTGCACCAACGACTGATACTCAGCCGCCGGCATCCTGCCTTGCTTAAACTGCCACTGACCTTTGAACAGCGCGGTCTCGTTTATGAAGGCGAAAACATCGTCGAGGTCGATCTCCTCAACCACACGCGAGCCTTGAAACGGAATCTGCGGAATCGCGACGTCACGACTGACACTGGAACGCATCGTGTGCGTCGTATCGCCGCTGAGCTTGATAACGCCTCGAGGACGCGCCGGTTTGCGAATACCGAGCTTTGCGTCTTCTCCAACGAGATCTTCCGCATCTTCGACTACTTCGGAAGCGCCGTCTGCCAACTCCACGTCTTGAGTTTCGCCGTTGCTGCCGCCAACCAGTTGGTCCATCGTGTGCAAGCCGGCAAACGCGTCACGGGCGTAGAAGAGTTGACCGTTGTAGAGCGACTTAAGATCGTCTTCGACGTAACGACGCGTGAGTGCTGCGCCTCCGAGCACTACTGGAACTTTGACCCCACGCTCATTCATCAACTCGAGATTGTCTCTCATGATGAGCGTGGACTTCACCAGCAGACCACTCATACCGATCGCATCCGCGCGATGCTCGTCGTACGCCTGCAAGATGCTCTCGATGGTTTGCTTGATGCCGAGGTTCACCACCTTGTAACCGTTGTTGGTGAGAATGATGTCAACGAGGTTCTTGCCGATATCGTGTACATCACCCTTGACGGTCGCCAGCACCATCGTGCCCTTGGCGGTTGCGCCGCCCGTCTTTTCCATGAACGGTTCGAGGAAGCGCACGGCAGACTTCATCGCTTCCGCCGATTGCAACACGAACGGCAGTTGCATCTGGCCGTTTCCGAAGAGATCTCCGACGACTTTCATGCCGTCAAGCAGGATGTTGTTGATGATGTCGAGCGCGGAGTACTTTTGGAGTCCGGTTTTCAACTCGCCTTCGAGACCGATCTTCTCGCCGTCGATGATGTGGTTCTTCAGACGCTCCTCGACTGTTTCACCTTTCGAAGCCTTCTTCGTTGTCTTCGACTTCACTCCTTCGAAGAGCTTCGTGAATTCGGTGAGCGGATCGTATACGCAAACATCTCCTTCAAACCGGCGCTGATCGTAAATCAGTTCGCGCGCGACTTTGAGTTCCTGTTCGCCGATGCGATTGAGCGGCTCGATCTTGCTGGCATTGACGATCGCCGCATCGAGACCTGCCTCCACTGCGTCGTGGAGAAACACTGAATTGAGCACCACTCTCGAGGCTGGACTCAGACCAAACGAGATGTTCGACACGCCGAGGATCGTAAACGCGCCCGGCAGTTCAGCTTTGATTCGCTTGATCGCTTCGATGGTCTCGAGCGCATTACGTCGATCCTCTTCGATACCCGTCGAAATCGGGAGCGCCAGCGGGTCGAAGAAGATGTCAGACGCCGGCAGACCGGCTTCTTTCGTGGCCTGATCGTACGCGCGTGTCGCGATCTTCACTTTGCCTTCGGCGCTGCGCGCCATTCCGTCTTCGTCAATCGTGCCCACTACCACACTCGCTCCGTAGCGCCTGGCGAGATCGATCACCTTCAGGAAACGCGGCACGCCATCCTCGTAGTTAGTTGAGTTGAGAATGCACTTGCCGCCCGCATGCTGGAGTCCGGCTTCCATCTTCTGCCACTCGGTGGAGTCGAACATCAGCGGGATTTTGACATTCGTAACCAGGCGCGACGCGAGCTCGTGCATGTCGGCTTCACCGTCGCGACCGACGAAGTCGACGTTCACATCGAGAATGTGCGCGCCTTCGCGTTCCTGCTCCTTGCCGAGTGCGACGAGGCCGTCCCAGTCTTCTGCATTCAGCAGGTCGCGCATCTTCTTCGAACCGCTCGCATTGACGCGTTCGCCAACGATAAGGAACGAAGCGTCCTGCACGTATGGCTGTTGAATGTAGATTGACGAAGCCGCCGCAGTTGTCTGTGCGTTTCTTTGCTTGGGCGTGATTCGCTGCATCGCTTCGACGACGAGACGAAGATGCGCGGGAGTTGTACCGCAACAGCCACCAACTACATTCGCGCCGAAGTCGTTTGCGAAGTGCACGAGTTGTGACGTGAAACTCTCAGGAGTTTCGTCGTAGTGCATCTTGCCTTCGACGACTGACGGCAGACCGGCGTTGGGAAGGACGGAAACAGGCAAAGGCGAGTTCTCGCAAATGTAGCGAATACTCTCGGTCATGTGCTTTGGACCAGTACCGCAGTTCATGCCGACGATATCGATTGGAAAAGGCGCGAGCGCCGTTAGTGCAGCGGCGATCTCCGTGCCGTTCAGCATGGTCCCAAATACTTCGATCGTGACCTGGGCGACGACCGGAACGCGCGTACGTCGTTCTTCAAACACGCTGAAGATCGCGTTGAGTGCGGCTTTCGTTTGCAGCACGTCCTGGCAGGTTTCGACGATCAGCAGATCCACGCCGCCATCGAGCAGCCCGCGCACCTGGACGCCGTAAGCATCCCGAAGTTCGTTAAAGGAGATATGGCCGAGGGTTGGCAGTTTACGGCCCGGACCCATCGAGCCGGCGACCCAGCGCGGTCTTTCTTTGGTTGAGTAGTCAGCCGCGACACGCTTGGCGACACGAGCCGCCAGAACGTTCATGTCGTACGCTTTGTCTTCGACACCGTATTCGGCGAAGTCTACCGGCGTGCCGTTGAACGAATTGGTTTCGACCACGTCGCAACCAACGTCGAGAAATCCGGCGTGAACCTTCTCCACCGCATCCGGCCGCGTGACGAGCAGATTTTCATTACAACCCTCAAACCTTGGCCCACCAAAATCGTCGAGCGTCAGGTTCTGCACCTGAAGGTTGGTGCCCATCGCGCCGTCGAAGACGACGATTCGTTCTTTAAGAGTGTCAAGAATGTTGGTCATTGCCGATTTGATTTAAGCCTGCGAAAGCAGGCAAAAGCATAAAGCCTGGGGCGTAAGCCCCAGGAAACAAATTGAATAGCCGATGCAGCCTGCAACGCAGGCGAAAGCCTCAAACTGCCGGTTGCGCTATTGCCCGTTTCACGGGCTGGCGCGTCTTGCTGACTTCGATCCTGGGGCTTGCGCCCCAGGCTTTGTGCTTTTGCCTGCTTCGCAGGCTCAATAAGAAAGGCGCCGCTCTTAACAACGCGGAGCCTTGAAAACTGGTCTCATCGAGCTGTTTAGCGGATTATTTTTCGTGGCCGCAAGTCGCTTTAACTCACCACGTCGAATTGTCAAGGCACATTGAAGCACCCGCGACATTGACTGTCAAGCGAACTAGTCTCTAACATGCCTCTGCATGCGACGCGCCATCTACCCCGGTTCGTTCGACCCAGTCACCAACGGCCACCTGGACATCATCGAGCGCGGCTGCAAACTCTTCGACGAAATCATCGTCAGCATCCTCGTAAATCCTGAAAAGAAACCGTTCTTCACTGTCGAGGAACGCCAGCAGATGCTAGCCGACGTCTTGAAAGGCATCAACCGGGGCGACTGCAACGTCCGCGTCGACTCGTTTCAGGGTCTGCTCGTCAATTACGCGGTGGCCCAACAAGCGAGTGTAATTGTACGCGGTATCCGCGCTATTTCCGACTACGAGTACGAGATGCAAATGGCCCTCATGAACCGGCGGCTGGAGCCGGGTATCGAAACGGTTTTTATGATGCCCGCGGAAACTTATTCCTACGTAAGTTCGCGTTTAGTTAAAGAGGTCTTTCACCTTGGCGGTCCGGTCAACGGCCTCGTACCGCCAATCGTAGAGAAGCGAATGAAAGAAAAGTTGAATCAAGGATGAAAACCCGACCCGTCATGTCATCATCATTCCCTGTTTCAGACAACGTCGCTCGCATGCAGTCTTCGGCCACGATGGCAGCGATGCAGGCCGCCGAGGCTTTGCGTGCCTCAGGCGCAAACGTCTGCGACTTCGGCGCCGGCGAGCCCGACTTCGATACGCCTGAGAACATCAAGCAAGCAGCAGCGCGAGCAATGCAGGCAGGCCGCACGAAGTACACCGCTGCCGGCGGTATTCGCGAGATCCAGCGCGCAATCATCGACATGTATCGTCGAGACTTCGGAACCGAATACCAACCAAACGAAGTGATGGCGACTGCGGGCGGCAAGCAGGCAGTTTTCAACGCGGCGGTCACGTTGCTCAACCCCGGCGACGAAGCTCTGATTCCTAAACCTTACTGGGTGACGTTTCCTGAAGTCGCGGTTTTCGCAGGCGCTAAACCGATCTTTATCGAAACTGAAGAAACTGGCTTTGTGCTCACGGTCGATCAGGTCGAGCGCGCGATTACGCCGCGCACCAAATTGCTGATCCTGAACTCGCCTTCGAATCCTTCGGGACGAGTACTGCCACCGGCCGAGTTTCGCCGCATCATGGAACTGACAGCCGAGCGCGGCATTTACGTCATCTCAGACGAGTGTTACCTGCGGTTTGTTTACCCTCCCGCCGAGGTATTTAGTGCGGCCAGCTTGCCCGCTGAACTCAGAGCACGCTTGTGCATCGCGGGATCGCTTTCAAAGACTTATGCAATGACTGGTTGGCGCATGGGATATGCACTCGCTCCAGCCGAGTGGACCAGGGCGATGTTGAAGGTGCAGGGCCATTCAACGTCAAACGCCAACTCGATCGCGCAATGGGCCGGGGTCGAAGCGTTGATTGGTCCACAGGACTCCGTGGCCGCAATGCTCGCTGAATACACCAGGCGCCGGGCGTGGTTGTTGAATGAACTGAAAGAGATTCCCGGGTTCAAGTGCAGCGAACCTGAGGGAGCGTTCTATGCTTTCCCCGATGTTCGCGGTTGCTTGAAGAAAGATTTGAAGACTTCCGGTGACTTTGCGCAGCGGCTGCTTGAAGAGGAGCAGACGGTCGTGACAGACGGAGCGGGCTTCGGAGCGGAAGGCTTTATCCGAATCTCGTATGCGACCTCGATGGTGCAGATTCAGGAAGGCGTGAAACGCATCAAGCGCTTCGCGCTCAAGCATACTTAACACAGATCACACGGATGAAAACGGATAAAGGCGCTGAGGATGTCTCAGCGCCATTATCCGTTTTCATCCGTGTGATCTGTGTTAATACAGGTTGAAGTTGTATTCGAGTTGCATCCACATCGAGACCTGGTGTCCGTCCTTCGTCGCAGGAACGAACTTGATCTGACGTGCGGCTGCAATCGCCCTCTCAGTTAATCCGTGCGGCAGACCCGACACGGTCCGGATGTTCTGCACTGTGCCGTTCGAGGCAAACACGACCTTCAGCACCACAGTTCCCGTAATCTGGTTCTTGCGTGCATCTTCCGTGTACTGCGGCTCGGGCTTCGAAATCAAACGTGCTTTCGAAGTGACTTCGCGACCGGTAAAGATGCGCGAGTAGTCGCCACCACCACCACCGCCCGGTCCGCCACCGCCGGCATTGAAGTCGCCGCCGCCGATGTTACCGCCACGGCCTGGTCCAAGACCGCCACCTTCACCAGGTCCGATACCACCACCGGTACCGGTTCCGATACCGTTTCCAGTGCCCGGGCCGGACGAAGGATCGGTGCTCTTCGATTTATAGTCGCCGTACGGCAACATTCTCGCGTCAGGTGGCACCAACATCGGATCGGCAACCACAGTCGCCGCTACGGGCAACGAAGGATTCTTGATTTGAGGTGGCTTGGGATCCGGCGCCACTACCTGCGGAACGTCCAAAGACGCTTGCGGAACTTTACCAAACGAGGCAGGTTTCGCTTCTTCACGGCCGCCACCGCCGCCGCCGGCAGCTCTTTCAGGCTTCGGCTTGCTGCCACCGCCACTGCCCTTGTTCAATCCGGCAGTTCCGGGATCCGGTGTCGGTTGTTCGTCGGGAATGTCGAGCATCTGCTCGACGGTCAACTCTTCGTTAACCTGGGCCAGCATCTGCTGTTGTTTACTCTTATGATCCGCCCAGAGAATCACACCAAGAATCACAAATAGGAATGCGAACGACGAAATCATCGCGACTACGACGCTTCTCGAGTCGGACGGCTCAGCACCCATCACCGCTGCGCCTTTATCGCGTCCCAGCCAGGTCGAAAACAGGGCCACCAGCATGCCGCCGGCGATTATCGCGAAGAGGATCAAGCCTGTACGCGACGCAGCCGTTGACTGCGTACGATCCATCAGCATGACCGCCCCAACCAAACCCAGCATACCGAGGAACGCTGCGCCCATGGCGAGCAGCACGTTTGGCTTGCGCAGGAACTTAAGAAACATCTGACCGTAGCCGACAAAGGTTCGCTTCGTAAATCCAAACGGATCGCGTTTGAACTCCGGCCACGTCAGTTGATACTCGTGCTTGACGTCTCCCAGCTCGTGCCCCAGACGGGCCAGCAAGCCGGAGTCGTCCATAATCGTCAGGTGATACTCATCTCGCAGGACCAGCGCCGATGAGGTGTTTGCAGCAGCGTAGGCCGGTTCGCTATCAAGGGTCTCATCCGCCTGCGTGAAAGGGATCTCGATGGCGGGTGACTGATCTTTACTGACAGTAACGCTGGGATCTTCTTGCTTAGGGGTAACCACTGCTAGTGGCGTCCCGTCCACGGGACAAAAGCTGAACTTGTCAGCAAACTCCTCTTGGCATACGGAACAAAACTTCATCGATACTACCTCTTCTCGCCTGGGGAGCAGCACCGACTGCGACAGTCTGTCTGCACCTGAAAATTCTCTTGCAAAGCTGGTTTGAATTCGCTCGTCGAGAACTCCCGAAGGCCCTGGCGCGATCCAGCGATCGAGCAACGACTTGAGCTCATCGTCGGAAACAAACCCTTCTTCCGGCTCAACGCCCATCTCAGGCCTCCCTCAAAGTAACAATTTCCCGACCACTATTCAATTCCTGATTGCTATTTACGTAGGGTCGCAGGAATCTTTTCAAACCCTCCCGCGCCCTGTATAAGCGGGCCTTTATTGCGCCCACGTCGGTCCCCGCAACCTCGGCGACCTCGCTCAGACTTAACCCTTCATATTGGAAGAGGATGAGTGCCTCGCGTTGCAGTGGAGGCAAACTAAGAACCGCCTCTCTCACCTGTGTAGCCAACTCCTCATCCAGCAGCCTTCGCAGCGGACCGCGTTTCGATGAATCCGGTGGCTCTTCGGTGAGCTCATCCATCCCGGCTTCGCGCCCCACGTTCCGGAAATGCTTCAGAGCGAGGTTGCGCGCGGCCGCATAAAGGTAAGTTTTCAAAGAAGCTCGTTCCGGGCGAAAGTTCTCAGGCTTGCGAATCAAGCCAAGGAAACAGTCGTGCGTAACGTCTTCAGCAATTTCGACAGATCCGAGCAACCGGTAAGAGAACCGAAATATTGGCTGCCGGTACCTGTCATATAACTCCAGGAACGCCGTCTGGTCGCCCGCTCCCGCCTTCTCTAGTAAAACCTCGTCTGTGGTTCTCTCGGGCAATCAAACACTCGATCCTGCAGGACTAGCTCCTGCTATAGTTACCGACAACCGGGAAAAAGTTACGGTGCAAGTAGAAAAAGTTTGCGCGCCGGCTCGAATATTAATCCCCGGAGGGCAGCAAGTACATACTTCTTTTGCGTTTTTGCCGGGTCGATCGACCGAATCTCTTTGTCAATCAGGGCTTAGGATGCACTCAAGGGGCAAACGGTTGACGGGCAAACATGCGGCATCTAAGATGTTTTGCCCTTTTGGAGTGACACTTTGGAGTGCGGCGGCCTGACGCCGCTTTGTTCTCGATCGCGAGATCAAAGGCCGAA
>JBIOVO010000132.1:0-32792 GCA_044867735.1 Pyrinomonadaceae bacterium
GACCCAGGCACTGTTGGAGCAACACAATTTTACCTCATTACCCCCCTCTTCCTTTTCCCGCCAAAAAATTTTCCAACAAACGTGTGACGCTTTTCGCTTCCGCGCCACTAGTAATTGGCCGGGGGCCTATGCTGCCCGGGCAATTCTTTGGTTCGGAGCGACTATGGCCTTACAGACTTCAAACCTAATCATGGTCGGACTTGGCAGTGCGAACGACGTCCCACCAAACGCCGAACAACCACCGCTGGTCGATGCGATCCATCTGCGTTGGGCGTTCAAGCGCGAACTCGGATTTCCATGGTTTGGCTTCTACCTGTTTCGCCGTCAACACAACGCCGGCACGCTCACGTGGCTGAGTCAATTCACCGGCAAACTACCTAAAGGTGAATGGTCGGACAGTTCGATCACCACGCCGATGGGACGCGTGGTGAGCGATAAGAAGCTTGTCTTGACTGAAGATTTTCTACCGTCGGATCTGGTGGAGTTTGACCTGTCCAGTCCCAGGTTCCTGGGAGTTGTATTTCCCGAGGCCGAACCGGTGCGCCGCATACAAGCGAAAGTCGGGTTTCGTCAGCGCCCGGGGGATCCGCCGCCAACGATGAGCACTATCACCTTCAGGAAACATAATCCCGGCGCTGGTCCTAATCCCCTCGACGAGAAAGGCGTGAAGTTTGAAAGCCTCGATAAAGCCGACGGTCTCCGCCCAAATACTTCCATCCGTTCCGTGCAAACACCCTCGGGAACAGTCACCGGCCTCGGATGCAAGTTCAAGCTCCGCATCACGCTTCCGCAACCCGCAACGTTCGTCGAAGTAACACTAACCGGAGCTGGCCGCCGCAACGCTCCTGACGGCACACCAACTATTGAAGCCTTCAATCAAGACAAAACGCGCGCCGATTTCGCGTACATGCGGGATCCGGGCAGTCGCGAAGAGGAGACCTTCCTGCTCGTAGGAACGGCTATAACGCAAATCGTGATCGATGAGCACTTGTCGGAGCCGGCGCCAACCGACGATCAGGAGCGCGTCATCCTCAATGAGATCAGTTACGGTAATGGAACCATATCCGACGTTCGATTGACCGCGTATGCGGGCACGACTCCCGTTCGTTCGACAACCGTTCGCGGCTATGCCGGACGCATCGTCACTACGGATCTGGAATTTGAAGGCATTAACGTTCTGGAGATCACCTCTGCTCACGCGTCGTTGATCGACCTCGGCACCGTTCCACTTTCACAGGGTTCGACAACCGGTTGGACAAGTCTGTCGCAGTTCCCGTATCCGTTACGACTGCCGCTTACGCATCCGGATTATCCGTGCACGCCGCAAATGAATGAGGACTATGCGAGTTCGCGTCAACTCGCGACGAGTCGAATCCTCTACGGCAGCGCAGCTCAATTCGTCTCGGCGCCGACTCCGATCACCAATGCCGGCACGATCTCAGTAACCAAAGGTTCGCCAATCGTTGTTGGCACAAACACTAATTGGACCAGCGCATTGCTCGACACGGTGTTGCAGGTCAGTGGCGATCCGACCGTCTACACAGTCGTGATGGTTGTGTCGCCGACGAAGTTAGTGTTGAGCCGTAACTACTCCGGGAATACGCGTAGTGGCGCAGCGTATTCAATCTCGCGAGACAAGTTTGGTCAGCTTTACAACTATCTCGTGAATCTGGTCACGGGCGGAAGTGCTGCGGGACCGATGACCGATCGCACGCTGCCGGCTCCCGTTACCAAATCAGGAACAGTTTCGCTCGAAGAGAAATCGGCTACGGTTACTGGCAGCGGCACTACCTGGACCGAAGGTCTCGAAGGGCTCGACTTCCAGTTGAAAGACGACGATGCGGTTTACACGATCACCAAGGTTGATTCGCCTACCAGGCTAACACTCGACCGGCCATACCCCTTCGCATCAAGCAGCGGCAAGAACTATCTGACCAGTGCTCGTTTGCAATCGTCAGTGAGCGGTTCGATTGTTCCGCGCATGCCGGCGCAGTCGCCGCTGGACATCATGCTGCTCGGAACACTTCATCCCGCGGTCGCGCAGATGAGTGGTCTTTACTGGGCTGACCGCACGGCCGATCCGGAGCTGATTTACGACTATCTCGTCGTTGCGGATTACAACGGCGTGGGCCAGTTGAATCCGGAGGAGATGCTGAACGTGCTTGGGCAAAGCGGTTTCAGCAACGTGCAGGGATCGATCGTGTACAACGTGCGTTTGACCCAGGCCGCGCCGCTGGAAAAGCCAAGTGCGCTCGAGGTGTACGCGCTGCCAGGAAGCAGTCGGAAAACGGAAAGCGGCAATGCCGAAGAGTCAGTGAACAATGTCGGCCTACGCTGGAATCTGGATAAGACGAATTTCGGAGTGCTGTTGCCCGGCCGGCCGGTCATGTATCACCTGTGGCGGGCCAATCTCGGCAACAACGCAACGCCAAATGCGCCGACTCGCTACGATCTGATCACAAAGAATTGGCCCGTACTTGTCGTTGACAATGGCAACACGCTGCGGCCCGCGCCTGACTGGCCCGAGTTTCCACTGCATGCACTCGACAACGCACTGGGTGACGGTTGGTGGGGTTATCAGGTTAGCGGAATCGACATTTTCGGACGACACACACCAAACAGCGTCGCGGGCGCCTGGAAACAGTGGGCGCCGGTGCCTGAACCGCGCCCGTGGTACTACCTCGATCCACCAAGCGACGCAGTGATTCATGCGTCTGCTGTCCGTCTACTCACGAAGACCGCGCCGCCGTCTCCGACGGCAATCGAAGCTTACGCCCTCGATCCACGCGATCTTACGGTAGTGAAAGACTCCGGTTACAACGAGTGGTGGACCAACCTCAATAAGGCCGAGTGGTACAAGGCTTTGTCTGACTCGCAAAAGCTGAACCTGATTGGTTTCCGTGTCCGTTGGCAATGGCCGCAGACACACATCGACCAGGCGCCGCACACGCGCGAGTTTCGCATTTACTACCAACCCGGAACTCTGAACGCGCGGCTTGGCAAGACGAAAACAGTTGTTGATGAAGGCACTGAAAGCATCGTTACGACTGACATTCCGAACACCGAAGAGGCTGGCAGTTACATTGGCTGTGCCCTCCACGCCGGTCAGGACGCGTTCGCGATCGTTGGTAGCGAAGCAGGAAGTCCAATGCGCCTTCGTGTGCGCAACGTTGGCCCGAAAAACAACATTACACCGCCTCCTAACACACCATGCACTGTTGCGATGCCCGCGGTCTATTCGGAAGGACTGGTTTCGGTAGCGAACGGATCGCGAGTGGTTACCGGCGACGGGACGAACTGGAACTCGAGCCTCGAAGACATGATGTTTCAGGTCGCGACTGACGAGCGCGCGTACCGGATCGAGAGCGTGACCTCGCAGTCGCACCTGGTGCTCGCCGAACCTTACACCGCCGCCACCAAAGGCGATCGCGTCTACGGCATTCGCCATCCACGCTTTGTCGATTACACCGCGCCGACGAATTGGCAGAAGCGCTATTACGTCGTCAACTTCGATCAGCACTGGACCCCGACTACAGATAAATCAGGCCAGCCAGTGCGGCAGTACGACATCATTCTGCCGGTGCCGGAAGAGAGCGTGCATGAAGGCGTACCACTTGTTCCGAGTCGCACCGAGCCCATCGTCTACTCTCACGCCGGTGTCACTGCGGCGGATGATAAGTCGTACACGTCAGACGATCCGAAGTGGACCGCTCCATGGGCCGGACGCATTGGAAACGAAGGACGCGTTGGTCCAGCGGCAAAGATCTTCCGTGTGCTGCGGGACGAGCCACCGGCTCCAGTTTTACCGCGCATGCCGGAACGCTTGACTGCAACACGAGCGGATCACAACGGCGCCTCGTTCTACACGTTCCGTTGGCAACTGCTGCACGAGGTTCAGACTCACGTATTCCGTGCTTTCGATGATTCGGTGTTTCGTCTCGACTGGTCGAAACGTCCATTTCAGCCGCTCGATCCGGCGAAGCTCGAGTTCTTCCCGAGTGAAGCGATCGATCCGCGCTGGACTGGTGCAAAGCGTCAGCAAGTCGCAACTGAACTCAATAAGTTGAACACGTTTGCGCACGACGACCCGGGAACAGCGCAAGCGCTCGCTTACTATCGCGGATTGTCGGCGGATGCGCAGCGAGTGCTGGCTGGGTTGCCACACAATCATCCGGCATTCACGCAGATAACCACGGCGCCATTGGATCTCGACGATCCAAAGAACCTGAACCGTCGTGGTCCAGACGATCCGGATAACTTCCAGGTTGGTGATCCAACCAATCCACTCGCGTCTCCAACGTTGCGCGCGTTCGTCGATACGCTCGACGGACTGGTAAGCAATCGTTACTTCTACCGCGCCGCTCACATCGACGCCGCGCACAACCCCAGCAAATTGAGTTTGGCAACCCCGCCGGTGAAGTGCCCGCGTGTCGTGCGTCCACAAACGCCAGTCATAACGAAGGCCGAGGCGGGATCACTTGATCGTGAGATCAAGTTGACGTGGGCAACAACGCAGGAGCCGGATCTGCTCGAATACAGAATCTTCAGGGCGGAATCCGCGGACGATGCGAGCGACACACGCTCGATGGTCCAGGTGGCCGTGGTAGGTGTGGCGTCGAATCCGGCAGACCGTCCGATGTCACTGACGTGGACTGACCATTCAATTCAGGGTCTGAAGGATTACTGGTACCGCATCGTCGCGGCGCCCCGCGTTGATCCGCTGGAGCCACAAAGTGGCGCAAATATCTCCGAGCCGTCGCCCGCAGTAAAGGCGCGAGCGAAGCAAGGCCCACCTGCGCCTCCTGTGGTTCAGCCACCTGTTTGGGACGGGTCACACACCACCGTGACCTTGAACTGGCAGACGCCCGATCCCCATTCAATCATGCGTGTCGAAAGACGCGTTTACGAAGGTGCACCGTGGCAAGCGGCTACGGGATGGCTACCGCCCGGCACTCACGGCTTTACTGAAACGCCGCCACAACAAACCGAGGAAGGTTGGGATTACCGCATACGCGTTCAGGATGCTTTAGGACAGCAGTCCTTTAGTGCCGTAGTCCGTACTGCTTAATTTCAGAGTTTAGTGAGAGAAGATTATGCCACGACCACCATGCAGATTCCTTTTTACCGATGATGATGCGGCACTCATCACAGCGTCGACGCTGCAAGTCGAAGACTTACCGTTGACCGACGATTGGCCGCTGGGTCTGAAGCTGCGCTTTAAGACAACGAACAACGCGCGCGTCATGGTCCGTCCCTTGGTGGTATGCAATATGCGCTTTGTCGCAGATGCCAACGCACCGGGCATCCTGCCTAAGCCTGATGAAGTGGCTATCGATGACGAGCACTATAACCAGTGGAAGGTAGTTGGCTCCCTGCTATTGGAACTCCCACTCGCCACCAAGACACTCAGCACGCTGGCGCCGAACCTATTAGTGAAGCCAAACAGAATCTGGCTGGGTCCAGTGACCATAACGAAGGAGTTCTTGTTTGATTCGCTCATCAAGAAGAATCGACTCGCCCGCGATCCGGTCGACGATATATTCGCGAGCGACGATCCGATCAAAGAACTGAAGTGGCAACAACACGCTATCTCTAAGTTTCTTGCAGGCGTTTATGAACCAACCGTCGCCCTTCATCCAACCGATCCGACAAAAGACGATGCGGTTCGCATGCCAATGCCATTGGTAAATTTCAACGCTGCTACCAGTACTCACGAACTAAAAATCTTCGCCGCCAACGCCGCTAAACCTGAAGATGCTCATGATGATGACTGGGATCCTGGTCTAACGCGTCAGGAGCGTGAGACTTTGCGACTAGAGCCCGCTCATCCGCGCAACGGTGTGATACCTGCACGAGTCGTTTACCAGGAACTGCGCACCAACATGGTGCCGACAGCAACGGCCGAAGCCAAAGTCATCCGCGACCGTGTAGTGGAACCAGCTCCACCTCCGGCGCCACGCGCCTTTTACCCGATTCGATTTACGCGATCATGGAACCCGCCCGCTGCCAATCCCTACGACACGTCAATCTACTTTCCGCGGCAGGAGATTGTATTTACCAATCCGACGGGTGCGGAACTTCGCCGGCAACAACTGCCGGCGCATGGCGTTTTGTGGGTGGATGGCAACTTCTTCACCAACTTCAATGTTGGTACCAGGATCTCAGTCGATGGCGGTGACGACATGCGCTGGCTGCCATGGAGCGCGGACGTTTTCATGCACAAAGGCGTGAAGACGGCTGTGCCAATGACAAACGGTGCGACTCCTCAACACATCGTGGTGCGATTGCCAATGTCGATCGCAATGCTGGAGGACAAATCGCGGCCCCTGGGTGACCCGAGAGAAGCATGCACGTTCTTCTCAATGCGCCGGACCGTGCGCGCCTGGCTCGACAATCGGATTTGCGGTGGAAGACTCAGCAAAGAGGTTAATGACAACTTAAGAAAGCCGAACAGCGCCGTGACGCGACCGGAAACAAAAGCCCTGTTTGCGGGTACGGGAATCAGAGCCTCGTCCGTTGCCAAGAACATGCCGGACACATCAATGAATCCCGCCGACGGTGTGCGTGCGCTGACCCCTCTTCTGGTTACGTTGTTTCCCGAGGACTGCACCCAACATCCGATTCCAGGCGTCGACCCGCCAGCAAACGTCTTGGTGTGGCCCAAGGGGAGGGCAATTTCTTACCTCTGGCAGAGTGCCCAAAAGGAGTTGAAGGACCCGACAACTATCAGGAATTACAGTGACCGCGACATCGGGCGCGGAGGCGCAGGAGCAATTGTCATGCTCGGGCTCGGTGAATACCACTGCAACGAGTCTCAAAACTCAAGCTCTGATGCGCAGTTCACCGACCAGCTTGTAGGAATAATGATGGACGGAAACCTGAAGCCGGGAGCGACAACTCAATTGTGGCGGGATTGGGCGTTTTATCGAGCCATCATCGACCGGCGCACGGGAGAGGTGAACGAACCAGCTCGCGCCGGCCATTCACCGATATTCGCGAGATACGATCCGGAGACTCAACCCTTTCTCGGGATAAGCAAAATTGATCAAGGCGGACAAAAATCGCTGAGCGTGGAGGGAGTTCCACCCGGCCGTCATATCAGCGATGCCTTAGTCTGGTTCGCAGCAAATTGGACGGAGTAAATCCATGCCCTACGACCTTTCAAACAGCGCACTTCACCCAGTAACCAACCTCTTCCAGCCGGAGGAGTTTCCGTTAGCCCAACTTGTGCCTTCGGATCAACTGGAGCAAATCTTTGGCGACCTCTTCTACACGAACGCCGAAAGCTGGACCTCAATCAACGGTCAACACATCGACTTTCGACTGGCCTACCAGGGTTCACTCGGATTTGAGTTGCCCGGCCTGACCGGTGTTTCGCTGCTGGTAGCAGCCGGCACCAATGGCTGGTCCACTTTCGCGTTCGAGAGCCTTATTGGTCCAGAACCTGGCCTCAACCTTGTGGACGTGCCCGTGACGTTGCGCATCAGCCGCAACTACCTCCAGCCGATGAAGTCGCGCACCGAGATCGATCACGACAAGGAAGCCGTTGACATCGATATTGCCGAACTAAATATGGGCGTCTCGCTTGATGGTGTTCATCTGGATGCTGATATTCGCGTCGACTTGCCGCTCTGCATGATTGGCGAGAGTGGTGTGCTCGTGTCCGCTGAGGGAGTCACCGTGCACCTCGACGACAGCCATCCTGCTCCTGGCCGTCCGCCGGGATGGCGTGGTGTGTACATCGAGCAAGCGACGCTCGAGTTACCCGGAGATTTAGGCACTGCCATCGGTCAACTCGGACTCGAGAATGCTTATATCGGCTCCGGCGGTTTCACTGGCGAGATCAGCACCACCTGGACTCCACAACCTCTACGCGTTCCACTACACGACTTTCAGCTTGATCTGAACAAGCTCGAGATCGCTTTCGAGCAAAACGCTTTGACCAAAGGAACTCTAACCGGAACGCTGCAACTTCCGTTTTTCGAAAAGCCAATCGGTGTAGTGATCTCCTTGTCGATGGACGGTGGCTTTCTTCTTTCACTCGCTCCAGTGCAACCGCCGGGTGTCATTCAGGAAGGCAACCTCGTAATCATCGAAAAGCCGGGTGTGTGCAAGTTTGCGATCGATGGACTCTCGCTTGGGGTTGACGCCGGAGTTGCAACAATTGCCCTCAGCGGCGAGATCACCCCGCTCTTCATTCAAGAGGCACCCAAGTTCCGGATTCAACGCCTCGCGATCGATTCACAGGGCCACGTCCATCTCGACGGTGGCTGGTTGAGCTTGCGTGAGAAGTACACGATCAACTTCCGGGGCTTCCAGGTCGAGGTCAGCAAGCTCGGTTTCGGAAAGAACGAAGACGGTGGCAAGTGGATCGGCCTCACCGGCGGCGTGAAACTCGCTCCAGGTATGCCGGCCGGCGCATCGGTCGAAGGCTTGCGCCTGACGTGGTATCCGGATGGGCGTATCGAACCGTCGCTGAACGGAGTTCGTGTCAATTTCGAAGTTCCAAACACACTGAAGTTCGCGGGCGAAGTCACTTACGACAAAGCCAGGAACCAGTTCCTTGGCGCAGTCAAACTCGATCTGACCGCACTCAGAATGCAGATCGACGCCAACGCAGTTTTCGGAATCAGTGAAGGAAAGAACTACCTCGCGATCTATCTGGCGGCAGAGTTCCCTGCCGGGATTCCGCTCTTCGCGACCGGTCTCGGCGTCTACGGCATGGCCGGCCTCTTCGCACTCAACATGGAACCTGACCGTGCGGCGGATCAGCCGTGGTATGCATTACCACCGCAGCCAGACTGGTTCCACAAACCTCCGGTCGGTGTGACGGCTCTCAGCAAGTGGAAGCCCGTACCCGGCAGCATGGCCTTTGGCGCCGGCGTCACCCTCGGAACCGTGGCTGATAACGGTCACACGTTCTCCGGCAAGATGCTGCTGGCGATCGTCTTCCCTGGTCCAATCCTGGTCCTTCAGGGCGGCGCAAGCATACTGAAGGAGCGGACCAAACTCGATGAAGAACCAAACTTCCGCGCTCTCGCCGTGCTCGATGGTCGTGCCGGCACTCTATCGCTCGGGCTCGATGCGCAATATCGTTACGACAACAACGGAAACCTGATCGACATTCGCGGATCCGCCGAAGGCTTCTTCAACTTCAACGATCCGAACGCATGGCGACTAAATGTGGGCCAGAAGGAACCACGCGATCGACGCCTGAGCGCTCGCCTGTTCAAACTGTTCGACTCCTATTCGTACTTGATGCTCAATCCGCAGCAACTCGAAATGGGCGCATGGGTAGGTTTCAAACAGCAATGGGTATTTGGACCCTTGAGCGTGAATCTCGAAGCGTGGATCGATGGTAACGCACGTGTAAGTTGGAAGCCGGCGCACTTTTACGGCGACCTCTGGTTGCATGGCAGTGCAAGGCTCTCCGCCTTTGGTTTCGGCGTCGGACTCACCGTGGACGCGAGAATTGCCGCGGACGTTTTCGATCCGTTGATGATCCTCGGTCAGTTCAACGTGGCGATCGATCTGCCGTGGCCATTGTCGGACATCGGCGTCAACATCAAGTTGCAATGGGGTCCGCAACCGACTCCGCCTCCGATACCGCTGCCACTCAAAGAAGTCGCGATCGAGCACTTCAAGGCAAGCACGAGCTGGCCGTTGCCACGTGTGGCGCAGGGTAATACCCCGGCGTTGTTGTTGCCGAACTACGACACGAATAACGATGGCTTCAACGATCAACTGATCGATTTTCCGGCGCACAACCTTCCCGCCCAAATTCCGATTGTGCCTTTGGACTGCCGGCCACACGTCACGTTTGCACGCAACATAAACGACGATGCGCTGGTCGGAGTGAATGCGCAACGCGTGGTTCCGGAGTTTGAACGCATCGGTGATCCGGTTAGAAATCAGGGACCAGCACGCGTGCGTTACGGACTCGAAGAAGTCGCGCTCGAGAAGCAGAACGGTAACGAGTGGCAACTGGTGGCGCGAAAAGGAATGACTCCAAACGGCTCCACTCCAACTCTCTATGGTTCGTGGGCGCCTTTGCCAAGTATGCCCGGCGGTGGCGGCCGCAATGTTGGACAGACAAAACTGTGGCTGTGGGCCAAGACTCCATTCGAGTACACACGTCACACTGGTCGCGCCTGGGATGAATGGTTCAGCGACGAGTACGACGGTTATCCGTGTCAGGCGTTGGCTGGTGGCGGCTGGGATTTCGAAAACATCGAACCTGAGGTCGACCTGACTGCGCCGTGGCGTCATCCAGACGAGCCAAATCTCATGATCAACGCAGGCGAAATGTCGGTCGTCGCACTCAGCCGGCCATCACACGGACTCTCGCACGCATTCGCTATCACCGATCGCGGAAGGGCAAACATCATGTTGCCCCGACCGACCGATCTCGTCCGCATTCTGATAACTGAGAGCCGGTTCTTCCGCGTTAGCGATTTCCGTGGCCACGACGATGGACTCGGTGTATTCGGAGCGACGCTTGGTGGCACCGTCGATCGTCCCTACATCGAGATAAGCGGCAAGAACATCACTCGCGTTCACTACTATCCCGAGGTCCATCTGCCGGTCGAACTCGCAAACGGTTTCAAAGGAGCAATCGGCGGCGCGTACATTCCGAGTTTACACAAGCTCGTTTTCGTCGAGTTTGCCTCCGGCACGATTTCCGCGATCGATATGCTCACTGGCGCGCAATCAGTCATCGGCACCGGCTACGACCAACCGGAAGACATCGTCGTAACCGCAGGCGGCACGGTTGCGTACGTGACGGAACGCGTTGGAACTCTCGTGCGTGTCGATCTGAACAACGCCGACCGCAGGAACGCGACGCTCATTAGCAAGGGCATGATCGCGCCGAGCCAGATCTTCCTCGATGAAGAGGGCGGCCAGGCGTGGATCGTCGAATACCACAAACTCGGTCAGGGACGATTGCTGTCAGTCACGCTTGATGGTCCAGACATGGGCACACAGACCGTTTTCGCAACCGGACTCAATCAAGCTGTGGGCCTGGTCCTTTCAAAGGATCTCGGAACGGCGTACGTGAGCGAGCAGGGCGGCGGTGGCTTGCTGACGCGTTTCAACCTGGTTGACGGTACGCGAGAGATCGTTGCCAGCAATGTTCCCGCGATCTTCTTCCTGCGCTGGCAGAATGATCGTGAAGAGTCGATCGTATCGGTCCAGCGTGATCCAATTAACTTCGTGATTCGTTTCAATATCGCCAAACCGACGGAAGTCGAGCCGGAACGAATCATGGATTACCTGCCTTTCCGGCCATCGAGCGTCGTCATCCTTCCGGATGATCGCTGGGTAGTTCTCAGCGATCAGGCGTTGACTATCTTTTCGATTAGCCTGCTCGTGCCTAAGATTCTCGATGTTGGCGGTGATGTGTTCGTCCGTCATTTCCAGGACGAGTTTGCCCGTTGGTCGCAGGTGGGTGAGGTCCTCGAACCGCATACAACGTACCGTTTGAAGATTGCGACGAGGGCGAAAGTCTTCGGCGAAGGACAACTGCGAAACTATCAGAAGCAGCCGCTGGCAACGGAATTCGCTTACTTCCGTACTGCTGGTCCTCCGGGAGTCGCGAGTCTCACGGCGCCGGCAGGGTCTGCAAGCGAAGCGACGCCGCCGGAGTCGTACGTTAGTCCACTCGATAACCTCTCGCGTTACGTTACTCGCACGACGCCGCGTGAGCTCGTACCGGCGACGGCGACTGGACCTCAACGTCTGCTCTATCGCGCTTACGATGTCGGCATCGAGTTTGACGAGAACTATGTCGATCTGATGTACCGCATCGGTCGCCGCGATCTGTCAATTCACCTGCACGACAGCAATGGCGCCGTTCGCGATGCGAACGGACGGCGAGTCGTGCTCACAAATCGTTGGGGACGTGCGGAGGAGGTAAAGCTGACGGAGCGCGAAGAGCGTTGGCTCTCAGTGCTCGGAGCGGGTGGTTGCACACTCATTCCACTCGACACGATCGTCAGGAACTCGACGTTTAGTCCAACCACTGAGGCACACTTGCTCTCGTCTGCTGCCTTGTGCGAAGCACGCTTGATACCGGCGCTTCTTCATGACGACTTCGCCGGTTATGCAACCAGTGCGGCAGCGAGCGGTCCAAGCGGGAGCTTCGAAAGATGGCAAGTGCAGGACGACGCCGGAAGTCCAGCTTCAAACTGGAAGGTCGACAAGGAGAGCGGCACGACGCCCGATTTCTTCCTGGCGCAACTTAACGGCAACGCGACAAGCACGATCTTTATTAAGAACGCGCTTCAGTTGGCGGCGAGCCATCCGGATCAACCGGCTAACTGGACTGACTACCGCTTGACGGTCCACCTGCGTTCCAACCTGGGACGGATAGGTGTGGTTTGGCGTTACCAGGACGCCGCCAATCACTATCGATTGGTGATGGACGAAACGGGTAAACGCGAGGTGTTCCGCGTTGCGGGCGGCGTTCGCACGTCACTGCGCACGGTAATGGTTCCGGTTCCGACTCCGCCGCAACCCGCACACGTCGTCAACGTGGAGGTAATGGGATCAACGTTCCGCATTTCTGAGGACGGGATGCACATCATGAACATCGATGATCCGGCAACGAAGAAGGGCGGGATTGGTCTCTTCAGTTCGGGAAACCAGAACGCACGCTTTACCGACGTCATCGTTGACGACTTCAGTAACACGGCGCGTGTGGTCCATCGCTTCAGCTTCCTGACTTCGCAGTTCAAGAACTTTAAGGATCACCTTGCAAGTTACGACGAGAAGATCCGGCTGAGCCAGTTACTGCCGAGTGCAAACGTAGCTCCGCAAATTGCCGCGGCCGCTGCGGTTACTGAGCCCATCAAGGAGGCTGAGTCGCGCGCCTACGACACGCTGTTTGCGCAACTTCCCAACGTCGAAAGCGCAGCTTCGTCTGTCAAAGTGACGCGCGTCGAACAGAACGCTAATGCGATCGCGTTTCTCGTACAGAGTCCGGAGCCGTTGGATTGGAAACGTATCAACTTACAACTGCTTCAGGGACCAGCGTTCTCGCAACTGACGTCGAAAGTGCTGCGTAAGGCTGATGGCACAGGACTGTTTGTCGTCGCGCCAGCGGTGAGTCCCGCGGGTTCGCTGTTACCGCCCGCTGAATATCGATTGGTTTTCAGTTACCGGCGTAACATCCGCGCGATCGATTCGGAGAGCGAGCTATTCAGCGAAGCCGGTAACACAGGCAACGAGGAGGCAACGCTCGAAGTGCCCTGGGTTACAGAATAGGAGAAGACACGGAGGCTGCATCTGGAATATGGCTATCGACTCAGGATCGCTGCAGCTTCCGGTTGATAGATGATCTCGGCAACTTCAATCCTGCGCAGACCTGAGGGCACAGGCCATTCAATTGTGTCCCCTCGTCTGTATCCCAGGATGGCCGTACCGATTGGCGCCAGGACAGAAATTTTGCCCTCGCTAAAGTTTGCCTCCGCCGGAAACACCAATTGATAGATGTTAGTCTCGCCGCTCACTAAGTCTTTCAATCGCACTGTCGATCGCATCGTGATGACATCGGGCGGAATCTCTCCTGGATCGACAATCTCAGCGCGGTCCAACTCTGCTTCCAACTTGTTCACGTATTCTTTGTCCACGCCGTTACGGTCACGCGTTCTTTCAATCAAACTGCTGAGGCGCTCATGATCGCGCCCGGTTATGTAAATGCTCTTGTTCATCCTTGTACTCCTGACCGTTGACACTTGGTTCCGTTCACTTACGCTGCTCTCTTTAAGCCGCGACTGTGGCGCGCACCGCTTACGTTCTCGAGAGATGCATCGGGGCGGCCACGGACAACCCTCACCGAACAGTGCGCTCGATTTGCAACTGCTGCTGAAGTGCTCCCGAGCAACGATCGCTTTAGGCCGCGTCGATCCTGTGTGCCCACAACGATCAAGTCAGCACCCCAGTGCCGAGCCCGATCGATAATTCCGCGAGCTGATCCACCTGCGATAACTTCTGCCGTAACGCTGAAAGACGCATCCCTCAGCGGTCGTGCTGCTTCACCGACTGCACGATGTGCCCGCTGTGTACGACGGTCACGAAACAAGCCCGTCTCCTCAAGCGAGTAGATCACCGGATTGATAACGCTCACGACCTTCACCTCCGTGTCTTCCGGCCAATTCGCCCGGGCGACGTCCTGCGCCGCTGTTAGTGAAGCAGAAGACCCATCCGTTGCGAGCAGTATTCTGAAGTCATGCTTGTTCAGACTTGAATCCGGCACAACAACAGGCCGAATCACTTCGACGGAACAGAACGCACTCTCAACCACCGCCTTTGACACGCTGCCAAGCAGCCAATTTCTAAAGTCCGAGCGATTATGCGCGCGAATGAGAATCAGATCGGTCGACCACTTTCGTGACGCAAATGGAATCAGCATTGCCGGGTTCCCGCGCATGATGGTGACCTCAGTTTCAATGCCAATCGCTCGTAGGCTCTCGACGGCCAGCGTCGTAATTTGTTTCCCTCTCCGGCGCATTTCTTGTTGAAAGGCGGCCACTCCATACCCTTCTTTGCGGAACGTTTCGAGTGGAACTTCTCCGTCGTCAACAACTGACAGCACGCGAGCTTTCGTTCCCCTGGGCCATGAACGTGCGGCCACCTCATCAAGAAGGATGTTCAAAGTAGTAACCGAATCCACTGCAAGTAATAGTCTCACTGTTATTTCTCCATAACGATCGACCTTCATTGACTGACCCGGGTCGATCTTCAAGTTAACCTTCCGGATAGTAGAACTCGCCAACCATGGTCCACCGGTCCAAATCGAATCGGCGTCGAGCGCCGCAAGTGACACACGTCCGATACGTGTCGCTTCCCCGAGTGAAAGGAAGACTCAACTTTATGTGCCAGCATCCGAAAACGCGGCGCAACCCGTTTCCAATTTGTACGAACCGTTCCGACGTAACGCTCCCGAGGCGGATTTGCTCGACAACTTCCTCCATTTCCGGCACCTGTCCTCTCTTCGCCCTCTTTAACAATCTTTTCGCTGCTCATGCAGCGCTACGATTCACTTCATCGCGAGTGTTCTTCCGCTTGCTCCGGAGGAGCAACATGTTTATAGCCCCCCATTCCTGGATATCACGCTCCGTAGGAGCGGCATGTGAAGTGCCAAAAGCACATTGCGCTCCGCTGGAGCGCAAAACTAATTAATGCGTCAACGCTATAAACATCGTGCTCCTCCGGAGCACTTTGCGGCAGAGCTGAAAAGCTAAAAATCACTTTTCGTAAAAGCAGGCTCAGTCGCGAAGCGGATGACGAATTCATGACCACAGTCCTTGCAGACATATCGATCTTTTTCGCGAGCGCCGACAACGAGCCACATTTCCAAACAATGCGGGCATCGCACTAACCATCGATTTAGAGTCTCAAGCCAACTCTCTCCTGATCTCTTTCCGGTGTTGCCTTCCGACAGGACGATGTATTTCTTAGGTGTTTCAGTCATTCCTGCTGATCGCTCCGTTTCACCAGTGACTTAAGACTAGCCGCGCACACTAGAGCGAGACAGCGTATTAACACCTAAGTTTTTCGGGTATTTACACCTGAGGGTTTGAAGATCGACTGATTGGTGTGGAAGATGACTCTTCAGTCAGGTTGTCGTTTTTCGCGCACTTGAAGTGCCAACTCGACGCGATTACTTAGATTCTTCTTATCCAGGATGCGACTGATGTGCCCCTCTATCGTCCTGAGGCTGAGTTTTAACTCGGCCGCTATCTCCTTATTCGAGAGTCCGCGGGCCACAGCTTCGGCCACTCGCCACTCAGCGTCCGTCAGATCCTCGTCGCGCACCAGGATCTCTTCGCCTGTGTCCTGCTCTCCAAACATGCGCGCGAGATCCGAGTGAGTGCGATGAACTCTTTCGAGGATGCTCTTAACAACGGCAACCAATTCCTCGGGTTCGAACGGCTTCGTGAGGTATGCATCCACACCACTGCGAAACCCGGCAATGCGATCAGCCGTCTCATCCTTGGCCGTCAGGAAAACAATTGGGACCAGGCGGGTCCGCGGTGAGGCTCGCAGATTGCGCACCAGCGCGTAACCATCCATGCCCGGCATCCGAATGTCGCTGATGATTAGATCGGGTAGCGCTTCGGCGATGCGGACCATCGCTTCACCGCCCCGCCGAGCCGTTACCACATCGAATTGCTCGGCCCGCAGCGTCTCCGAAACGGCGAGCAACAGACTCGGATCATCGTCAACGACCAGTAATTGTTTTGACATCGTCACACCCCTCGCCCGTCAACGTGGTTGCATCCTCCCTCGCGCCAGACAGGCAGATGCAGAGTGAACGTGCTGCCTCGGCCCACTTCACTTTCAACGCCGATGCGTCCGCCCATCTGCTCTGTTACGTTTCGGGCGAGGTACAGGCCGAGTCCGACGCCGGAAACATCGGCATCTTCCAGAAACTCGGCGTCTGTCGTAGCGTTGCGCAGCGCTACAGACGGAGCAGGACGTCCACGATGAAACTTGTCGAACAGAATGGGCATGTCCTCAGGTGGAATGCCTCGTCCATTGTCGGTCACATCTATTGCTATGCAACCTTCCTTTTCGTGCGCTGAAACGACGATGCGACCGCCATCCGGTGTGTACTTGATTGCATTCTCGACGATGTTGGAAAGGACGCGGCGCAGTGCCTTCGGGTCTCCGCAAACCGGCCTGATCTCAGTGGCAGGTTCGACCTTTAGATCATGATTCCGCTTTTCGGCGGAACGCACTTCTGACTTGACCACAGATGAGATTAGTTCGCCGACGTCCACTCGTTCATGCGTCACTCGTAGAACGCCACCCTCAATGCGAGACAAATCAAGCAGGTTCAATACGAGATCAATTTGCCGATCGCATTCCACCGAGATTGTCTCAACATACTCGCGCCGTTTGGCGTCACTTAGACCATCGCGCATCAACAGCCTCGTGAGCGCCTTAATTGTTGTCAGCGGAGTGCGCAGTTCGTGTGAAACACTGGAAACGAACTCAGACTTCAATCGATCGAGTTCAGCGAACCTGGCTTCCCTTTTCTCCAACCTTTCTGCCATCGCGTTAAAGCTGACGCCGAGTTGTGAGATCTCGTCTTGTCCCGCGGCGGGAGCCCTCGCCGAAAAGTTTCCACTACCAAACTCTGCTGCCGCAAAGCCCAGGAGTCTCACCGGTCGTGCAATACTACGCGCGATCAGCAGCGCTGCCGTCATCGTGCCGAAGATAACCAACAAACCGATCAGAGCGTAACCGGTTAGCTGCCGCCACAACGGCGCATAAAGAATCGCACTCGGCACTCCAACCATGACCACGTAATCTGTCGCGGCTACTCGAGCCAATCCGTACACGCGTTCGACTCCATCAATCGAACTCTGGACAGCTATCACGCCCGTGTTCTGATCCTGAATAGCAGCTCGCACTCCGGATTCACTCAGATCCATTCCGATTGCAGATTCCGGCGTTTGGCTGCGATAGACTACACGGTGCCGCTGATCGAGAAGAGTAATCACTGCCCGTTGTGTAGAAGTAATCCCTTGCAGCGGTTCTCTCAAAGCGTTGCCATCGATGCGCGCAATCACCGCACCGCCTCCTGCCAACGGATAAGCAAGCGCCAGGACATACTGGCCTTCACCGCGGGTCCAATCTGTCTCAACATCCGGCACACCACGTTTCACTTCACCAAGCAGCTTTTCGGTGAGCCCGAGTGGAAGAACGGCGGCGTGTGTCGGGTACTTCGAGACGGTTTTCGTACCTGCATCCAAAACGCGGGCATCGATCCAGTGGGGCCGTTGGGTTAGTGCAGCCTTTAGGTCCGCCTCCAGCGCAGAGGGGTCGCCTAAGTGTTCTGGCGAATAGGACGCTATTGTTCTGAGCGGTTGGTACTGCGCGTCCAGCCAGCGATCGAAGACTACGGCCGCCAACTCTGCTTGCTGTTCAAGCGAGTCGTTGAGTTGTTTCTGCTTTCCACTCCAAACCGCCCACAGCACGATTAGTCCCACAACCAGGAGGGGTACAACACCTCCTATAGCAAGCGTCAGCAATCGGCCGCGGATACTCATATCAAAGGTTCACAGTGGTTGATATTGGAGTATAACAAACGGTTATCCGCCACAAACACCAGAGAAAACTCCTGTAATAATCAGGTGATAACACTCTCGTACTCGCTCCTTCTCATGACAGAGGATTTCTCTGGACAAGAGAGGAGATCACATAGAGCAGTTGAGGGCATCGGCGAAATGATCTTTAGAACCAAAGGAAAAGATTACAGCGGCAATTCCGCGGTCGAAGTGGTGCGCGCGTTGGAGCGGGACGACGATGACTATCGTTTTAGCGGAGGCGCCATTCGACAATACCTGGTTTGGTCTCTTAATCAACTAGGCGGCGCCGTACCACCTCGTGAACTCGCCGTCAGTGATCGATTGGAAGAAGAGACGCTCGCTCTAGGGTATCTACTCTTACTCGATGAGTATGGCGTGGGTGAGATGTTGGCTGAAGGTGTGTGCTGATCTCTGCCCGTCAACCCGCTTGGCGAATCCCCTCGGGGGGCTTTGCACAAAAATCATCGATGGTCCTTTAGCCTGCGTAGCAGGCGAAAGCATAAAGCCTGGGGCGTAAGCCCCAGGATCGTTCAACCAGCACGCAACAGCCCGTGAAAACGGGCGACAGCGCACAGATTTGTGCAGCTTTCGCCCGCTGCGCGGGCTCCGATCTTTATTAATCTTGCGAAACAAAATGGCGATGACATTTCGCACTCTCAGTGCTTCTTTCAATCATTTTGGTAAACCAGGGGCGACGCGCTTCGCTCTGCTCAGGGCTTGTCCATGGCTACCATGTTTTCGTAGTGGTGTAATAGTGTGTTGCTCCAACAGTGCTTGGGTCCCGGAGGGACCACATGTTTCTAGCCACGCCCTAAAAGTTAATTGCGGCTCCAGCGGAGCCGAATGTTGTTGCTGCACGGACACATTGCGCTCCGCTGGAGCGCGGGCTCTGAGGCGGGCGGCGAACTATAAACATTTGGTCCCTCCGGGACCCAGGCACTGTTGGAGCAACACACCATTACCCCACTATGCATATTTCGCACCTTCGGTGCTCACGGTCTCAATACTCCTCCGGTAAAGAAGTCTTATTACGCTGTCGAAAAACCCATTGATGTGGCCTCTCACCAACCTAAGTGTTAACACTCGCTGAATGCAGGAGTTAATACTCTACTTCACACGTCCCAACTACTTTATCGTAATGACATGATGATCCTTCGCGCTGATTAACTAAGGCGCGCAGGATTGTTTTGAGACGAAGTGAGGTGAAAGAAATGATGAGGATACTATTTGGCTATGACGGCTCAGAGAGCGCTGACGCTGCGTTGTATGACATGAAGCGCGCCGGCTTACCTGAAGAAGCGGAGGCGCTGGTTGTCTCTGTGGCTGACGTGCTTATGGTACCCAACACATCGAGTCCAGAGGCTATCGAGCAGTCATTAATGTCACGCCGGGTGGCGGCCGGGATCATGCTTGCTCGAAAACAGACTGAGCGCGCTCTGTTAGAGGCTAGAGCATTCACCACGAAAGCTAGTGAGCGCATGCGATCATACTTCCCTGGTTGGCACGTGCGGACGAAAGTACTCGCCGGTCAACCATCCCAGGAATTGATAAGAATAGCCGACGAATGGAAACCGGATCTGGTTGTGGCGGGCTCTCGAGGGCGGTCGCTAGCCGGCCGTTTCCTTCTCGGCAGCGTCTCAAAGGCAATCGTCACGGGTTCCGATCACTCTGTGCGTGTGACACGCGCAATGTCCGATAAGAATGCTTCGGATCCGATAAGGCTGGTAATCGGACTAGACGGTTCGTCCGAAGCAGAGGATGCTGTTCGAAGTGTAGGCCGTCGAGTGTGGCCCGCTGATACTGAGGTACGGATCATCTCTGTTGACAACAGTTCTCTGGTACGAGTCGCACCGGTGTTTCCGATCGGTGGAACGGCGGTCAACAACAACACGGAAGAATTGCCTCTGGCGACACGAAGAATGGTTGCGTGGGCCGAGAATGAGTTGACCGTAATAGGACTGAATGTGTCGGTTGCCGTTGAGAAAGGTGATCCACGTCAAGTGCTGATTGCTGAAGCAAAGAAATGGCGCGCTGATGCAGTTTTTGTCGGAGGGCGGAAGTTCAGCAGCGCCCTGGAAAGGTTGTGGCTGGGCAGTGTCGCGACCGCTTTGGTCACAAACGCACACTGCACCGTCGAAGTCGTGCGTAACCCAGTTACCTAAGCACGGCAAAGGAGAACGAGTTCGAATGTCTACTGTCAGCGAAGTATTCCTTCCAGGTGTAGGGCGCAAGTTTCAGATCGAGACGCTGGATGGCGACCGATTGGTCATTGTCATTCACGACGATGGGACACGTGAGCTCTATCACTTTACACGACAGAATCTGGATCGTCCGTGTTCAGTCTTGAGACTTTCTGACGGCGAAGCGCGGCAAATCGCAGGGATCGTCGGAGGACTAAGTTATGTGCCCAGAAGTCTGCCGATGGCGGAAGTCGTTTTAGGCGACCTCGTGTTGGAGTGGTTCACCATCGAGCCTGGGGCCGCGTGTATTGGGAAAACGATTCGAGAGCTTCATGTTCGCACTGCAACCGGGGCTTCAATCGTCTCGATTATCGAACCAGATCAATCGAAGCGAACTAATCCCGAAGCTAATACTGTACTCAACGAAGGAGCAACCGTAATCATCGCCGGCGACAGGAAAACGATAAATGCAGTCAAACGGCTGTTGATTGTTGGAAGGGCAGACTAATTGACGGACCATGTCGTTTTGGAAATCGGACTGGCCCTGGCGCTGATCGGGCTGGCAGTTGGCGTCGCGGCCAAGCTCCGCTTATCGAACGTTCCTTTTCTGATCATCATCGGCATGGCGGTAGGGCCGCACGCGCCACAGATTGGTGTCTTCGATTTTCGTTTCATCGAAACCAGCTCGCTCATTTCCTTCATGGGACAAATGGGCGTTCTGTTTCTACTTTTCTATCTCGGTTTGGAAGCCAATGTCACCCGCTTGATTGAATCCGGACGTTCAATCCTGATGGGTGGCACGATCTATATCGGCATCAATTTTGGCGCCGGACTTCTCTATGCTTACTTCGCCGGTTTTCCGCTGCGAGAGACACTGATCGCGGCGGGTGTAACCACGATTTCATCGAGCGCTATTGTTGCGAAAATTCTATTCGACTACCGGCGAACGGCGAATCCGGAAACGGAACTCATTCTCGGTATTACAATGTTCGAAGACGTCTTTCTGGCCGTCTACCTCTCGCTGATTTCAGGTATCGTCCTGAGCGGCGCGTCTTCGATAACGGGAGTGCTCTCATCGGGCGGCATCGCGCTCGGTTTTATCATCGGCTTGATGATGATCGGTCGTTGGGCAACACCGCTCTTGAACCGCATCTTCAGAATTTCCTCGAGTGAAGTCTTTGTTATCGTCGTCTTCGGCTCTCTCTTTCTCCTGGCCGGCCTGGGCCAAACGATTCACGTCGCTGAGTCCATTGGAGCGCTGCTTTTGGGATTGATTCTCGGAGAGACAGAACACGCTGAGCGCATGGAACGTCTGGTCGTGCCGTTCCGCGACTTCTTCGGCGCCATATTCTTTTTTAGTTTCGGACTTACGATTGATCCGTTCAGTTTGGGCGGTGCAGTGTGGTTGGCGATTGGCGCGGCACTAATGTCCGTAACCTGCGTGATTGTAGCCGGGACAATTGTTTCCAAACGGGCAAGACTATCAGCAGTCAATTCACTCAATCTTAGTTTCACGCTGCTCGCTCGGGGCGAGTTTTCGATCATCATCGCGGGGCTCGCGCAGGCTGGAGGTCTGCTTGGAATCCTTCAACCTTTCGCCGCACTGTACGTCTTGATTCTGGCGAGCGCCTCGCCATTACTGGCGAAGGAGTCAGGTCGCATTTACGACTTTGTGATGAAGCTGCGTAGCTGGCGACCCAGGAGAAAGAAGAAGGTCGAAGCGGAACCTGAAGAAATAACGGAATGAGAGCCCAGGCGTGTGCTTCACACCGTGACTCTCTTCCCCAGGGGCGTCGCGCCAAGCTTTGCTTGGCGCTTACCCCTGGCTACCTATTCTGCGCCTTTGGCGCTCCTCTTTGTAGGGTGACGCGACGCCTCATTCTTTTTCTTCAGTCAACAAGCTTCTGAGCATCCAGGCGGTTTTCTCGTGGGCTGTTAACGTCCACACCGTAACGCGTCCGATGGGAAAAACCCGCAAAGATCCAGACGACTGGGAAATATTTCGCAGGAAATTTTAGGTGGTGTTAAGCGAAAACGGCAATTTTTTCTGGCCCTCAAGTTGCCCGGTCAACTTTGCGGGCTACAGTGCGGTTAACGAGTGTGGCTTCATAGTTTCAGGAAGGATAAGTTTTCATGCTGGTAAACGAAACAAGAACCATACGCGAGCTTGCGATCGAGATTCCGAACGCAACCCGCGTTTTCGAAAAACTAAAGATTGACTATTGCTGCGGCGGCGATCAGTTGCTAAGTGAGGCTTGCGGTCGGAAAGGCCTTGCGGTCAGGGAGGTTCTGCAACTGCTCCAGGAGCCCGGTCCGGCAGAACGTGAGTCCAAAGCAAGTGATTCTCAGTCACTGGCTCTCGCGGATCTCATAAACCTAATCGTCGAAAAACATCACGTCTTCACACGTAACGAACTGGAGCGGCTAACGGCCTTGCTTGAAAAAGTCTGTTCTGTTCACGGGAATAACCATCCAGAACTCTTACGCATCAACTCACAGTTTCAAACTCTAAGGGCTGAGCTTGAGCCACACATGATGAAGGAAGAGCGCATTCTCTTTCCGTATATCACGCGACTCGAAACTGCGGTCAGCGAGAATCGTCCGGCGCCGTTCGCCCCCTTTGGTCAGGTGCGCAATCCAATCGCGGCCATGATGAGGGAACATGATGCCGCAGGCGAGATCCTCAGAACCATCCGCGAACTCAGTAACGAGTTCGCGACTCCGGAAGATGGTTGTATGAGTTATAGCACGCTATACAAGGCGCTGGACGAATTAGAGCAGGATCTGCATCAACACATTCACCTGGAGAACAATATTCTTTTTCCACGATCACTCGAGATCGAGGAGAAAATGACGACCGGGGATCATGCACGCACATGACGAACGCCTGACGCGCGATCACGAGGAGTTGGGCGAGCTGCTTGCCCAACTTATCGCCTCGCTTGAAGCGAAAGATATTGCGCGAAGTTACGCCACTCTCGATCTGTTCTGGGCACGTTTGGCCGTTCACATCAGGGCCGAACATCTACATCTCTTTCCAGCAATCCTGCGCGCCGTGCGTCGAAGTAACGAAAACGATTCAGCGCAAAGCGAAAGACAAAGGATCATTGATGAACTGCGAAGCGATCACGAATTCTTCATGCGCGAGCTGGCGGAAATTGTTTTGACCATGCGTGCCCTGCTGCCAAACGCGGAGGCAGCTATTGATCGTCAAGTAAAAGAGGTGTCTAATCGAATCAGCGAAATCCAGGCACGTCTCGAAAGACATAACGAAGTGGAAGAGAAAGGCGTCTACCTCTGGACTACCCACCTTCTGGATGAAGCTCAACAATCAGAACTGGCCACGCGTGTTCACCGTGAACTGGCGAACATGCCGCCTCGATTTGAGATCGTTTGATCGGGACAAGATGTCGTGGCGAATGAAGTATCCAAAACTCGTCCCTTACTCCTTGCTTTAGGAACATCCTTCCTGCTGACGGTCCTGATTATCGTCGGCTCCCGCAACCTCGAGCATTACGATTCAGCCCTGTTCGGCTACACCATTGCGAGCGTCGTTGCATTCGGCGCAATCGTGTTTCGTTATGCGATCTGGTTGCAGCGGCCGGCGACGAGGGTTTACTGGCGTCGCGGATGGCAACTTTACCTACAGCGAAAAAATCTCGCGCGAAACACGGCCAGCGCAGCAAAGACATTTGCTACCAATCTCGTCGCGCAGCGTTTCATCTTCAAGCGTGGGTTCACGCGCTGGCTGATGCATTTTCTGATCATGTGGGGCTGCGTGATCTCCGCCCTGATTACGTTTCCGCTCGTCTTTGGCTGGGTTCATTTCAAATTAGAAGGAGACCTCGGTTATCGCGCCTACGTTTTTGGTTTTCCGCTAAACGTGATGCAGGGACGCAGCCTCATCGCGTGGATCACGTTTCATGCGCTTGATTTCACGGCGGTAATGGTAATTGCGGGCTGTGCGATCGCGATCCACCGGCGTCTGCGAGATCGAGGCGCCATCTCCTTACAACAGTTCACACTTGATTTCGTACCTCACATGCTGCTCATCGCGATCTCGATCACCGGCTTGATGCTGACGGCGTCGAGTCTCTGGCTAAACGGCTACATGTATCACTTCATCGCGCTCACACATCAAGCGACGGTCATCATGACGCTCTTTTATCTGCCGTTCGGCAAACTCTTTCACGTGGTGCAACGGCCGGCATCCATCGGGGTTGAGTTGTACCAGGAGCGCGCCAGAGAGATGGAACAGGCGCATTGCGCCAGGTGCGGGGCCGAGTTTGTTTCACAACTCTGGCTCGATGATTTGAAGACGGTTGTAGACGAACTCGGGTTTGACTACTCAATGGGTAACGGCCACACGGTCCAGGATTACTGTCCTCGTTGCAAACGAATCATGCGTGGACTTGCTTACGCAGGCGTAGCGGATAAAGGTGAAAAGGTCTTTGTGGGTTCGAGAGGTTCTGAATAAGCGATGGGAAAAGTAGGCAATCTCGAAAGCATTGTCGAACGTTACGGCCCGCATCTACACGACGCGCCTCATGATGGATGGCGCGCGGATCGGGTGATAGACAAAGTTGTGCCGACGCATTGTCCTTATTGTGCAGTTCAGTGCGGCATGAATCTCCTGGTAGAAAAGAACCACGTCGTCGGAGTTGAGCCACGCTATGACTTTCCAGTGAATGAAGGACGACTTTGTCCGAAGGGCGTTACGGCTTACCTGCAAGTCCACCATCCCGATCGGCTGCTTTACCCGTTGATCAAACGCAACGGCAACTTCGAGCGCGCCACGTGGGACGAGGCGCTCGATCTGGTCGTCAGTAAGTTCAAGGAGCTGCAAGAAAGACACGGAAAAGATTCGATCGGTGTCTATTCGGGCTCTTCACTGACAACCGAGAAAACCTATCTCATGGGCAAGTTCGCGCGCGCCGGCCTTGGTACGCGTTACGTCGATTACAACGGCCGGCTCTGTATGGTCTCGGCAGCCGCCGGGAATAACAAGGCTTTCGGTATTGATCGAGCAGCAAATCCCTGGAGCGATATTCCGCTCGCCGAAGTGTTGCTGATTGCCGGATCGAATTGCGCTGAGACCTTCCCCGTCTTGAATAAGTTCTTGTGGGAACAGCGTGATCGCGGCGGACGCTGGATCATCGTCGATCCAAGAGAGACAGCTACGGCCAGGCAAGGCGACGTGCATTTGCAACTCAGGCCCGGAACGGACGTCGCCCTTGCGAATGGTCTGCTTCACGTTCTGATCAAAGAGGGTTTCGTTGACGAGTCGTTTGTGAGGGACCGCACGAATGGTTGGGAAGCAACACGGGAAGTGGCGCTGCGATTCTCACCTGACGTTGCTTCTGACATCACCGGCGTTCCGGCCGAGAAGATCGTTCAAGCCGCGCGACTATACGGCCGAGCTAAAACAGCGATGGTCATGCACGCGCGCGGCATTGAACACCACACGAATGGCGTCAACAACGTGCTCTCATACATCAACCTCGTGCTGGCAACCGGAATGATCGGAGCACCGGGCCGGGGATACGGAACGATTACTGGTCAGGGGAACGGACAGGGCGGACGCGAACACGGACAGAAAGCCGACCAACTTCCGGGGCAGCGTTTGATCGCCAATCCGGAACATCGCCAATACGTGTGCAAAGTGTGGGGCTTACCGGAAGAAGAGCTGCCGCAAGCAGGCGTCTCAGTGGTCGAGATGTTCGACAAGATGCGTGAGGGCGAAATCCGTGGGCTGCTCTCCATTTGCAATAACGTCATGGTTAGTTTGCCTGACACGAACAACGTGCGCGATTCGCTCGAGGGACTCGACTTCTATGTCTGTATTGATTTTTTCATGTCGGAAGGCGCGCGCTACGCCGACGTGGTCCTGCCGGGCTCCGCCTGGACTGAAGACGAGGGCGTAACCTGCAACAGCGAGGGCCGTGTCGTCAAAATAAACAAAGCAAACGATTCACCGGGCGAGGCGCGCGCGGATTGGTGGATCATACGAGAGATTGCGAAGCGCCTGGGCCGTGGAAAGTATTTCCCGTTCAACTCTGCGCTCGAAATCTTTGACGAGCTGCGAGTCGCTTCACGAGGTGGCAATGCCGATTACTACGGCATCACCTGGGACAAAGTCGAAAAGAACAATGGCATCTTTTGGCCATGTCCGACAGAAGATCATCCAGGCACACCTCGCCTTTTTGAGGAACGCTTCTATCACCCGGATGGAAAAGCAAAGTTTCACGCGGTTGACTACAATCCGCCGAAGGAAGTTCCTGACGAAGAATATCCATTGATTCTCACCAGCGGGCGCGTCGTTTATCAATATCTTTCCGGTAATCAAACGCGGCGGATCGGCTTTCTGGTCCAGCAATGCCCCGAACCTTACGTTGAGATTCATCCGCAAACGGCGGCGAAGCTGAAGATCAATGACGGCGAACGCGTACGCGTAGTCTCACGTCGCGGCGCCGGAGTATTTCCCGCACTCATCGTGCGTACGATTCGGCCGGATACGATCTTCATTCCCTATCATTGGGGAGAAGAATTGGCTGTTAACCAACTGACGAATCCGGCCCTCGATCCGACATCGAAGATTCCTGAATTCAAAGCCTGCGCTGCGCGCATCGAGAAGATTCATTCGCGCCAGTTGCCGATCATGGGCCATGAGCGCAAGGGCGCATCACTCAGCGAAGTACAAAGGGGATAACCGATGGAAGAAACAATGTTCATCGACCCACAACGCTGCATCGGCTGCCGTGCCTGCGTCGCCGCGTGTCGTGAGTGCGCAACCCACAAGGGCTATTCGATGATCTTTGTTGACTACATCGATCGCGCGGAAACAACCGCAACGATGCCGACGCTTTGCATGCATTGCAACGAGCCGACCTGCGCCCTGGTTTGTCCGGCTGATGCAATCAAAGTGTCCGAGGACGGCGTAGTGATGTCGGCGCTGAAGCCGCGGTGTCTGGACTGTCGCAACTGTGTGAATGCCTGCCCGTTCGGCGTTCCGAAGTACAACACGCAGATGCATCTCCAGATGAAATGCGACATGTGCTACGACCGCTCGTCAGAAGGATTGAAGCCGATGTGTGCGAGCGTCTGTCCAACGGGCGCGATTTCGTTTGGTAAGTATGAGCAGATTGTACCGCTGCGACGCACCAAACCGGTAAACGTTCATGTCTTCGGCAACCAGCGCGTTGAAACCAAGGTTTACCTCATGCTGCCGACAAACGAGGGTGAAGTGAAAGTTGATGGCTGCGGAGTATTCGAAGGAATGCTGACGAAAACTCCGGCTGAGGAACCGGGGTCGCCATCCTGGATCGATACTCAGGTTGAGGAATCAAACAAAAGCAATGAGTTCTGACATGAGTACAAAAACAATTTTAGAAGACAACAACGGCGCCGAGCAGCGGCAGTCGGATGAGAATGATGTGCGTCTTGCGACAGCGCCTTATCAGAGTGAGTTTCCGTATGAACGAAGTGAGGAAGCTCAGGTAACACGACGTGAGTTTTGCAACTTTTTGGGATTCACTTCGGCAGCGTTCTTTCTCGGCTCCGCCGGTTTCGCTGCAAACGCCGCACTCGACGCTCGCGAAACAACAGCCGTTGTAGCCGCACGAATCGAAGGGGCCGAGATCCTTGCGCCCAACTCCGCGCTGAACTTCCAATATCCAACTGAGAAAGACTCAGCCATCCTGATTCGCACGGAAGCAGGCGAGTATCACGCTTACGGTCAGAAGTGCACGCACCTTGCCTGCCCTGTCTACTACGAAAGGCAACACAAACGTCTCGAGTGCCCTTGTCACGAAGGCGCGTTCGATGCGGCGACGGGAAATGTTTTGTATGGACCACCACCGCGTCCACTCGACGTAATCGAAATCGAGATGCGTGAAGGTGAAGTTTGGGCCGTTGGTAGAAAGGCGTTGGGGTGATTTAACAAAATGGGGTCTTACCCTTCCAACCGTCGTTCACGTGGTCATTTGAGCGGGAGCGCCGCCGTCTGGCAGGCGCGCTTGATCATGCTGGTCATGATAAATGTCGCTCAACTTTGGATTCTGGCTGCGACGATCGATGCCGCGCTCGCTCATCACAACTCCGTGCTCCTCCCGCTCGTAATTGCTTCCGGCATCTGTCTCTTGATCACGATTTCAATCATTCGCTGGTGGAGGCCAACGTCGAGTAAACGTACCAGCACCGGCTACGTGCGTCCCAATAGCAACGATCGATGAAACGACTTATCACCGGCTTTGAGCAAGACGACGAAAATCACTGGCGCGCGATTTTAGATTGTGGCCACCGGCAACATGTCCGGCACGATCCACCGCTGACTACGCGCACCTGGGTTCTCTCGGAGGAAGGTCGCAAGTCGCGTCTTGGATTTGAACTGGATTGCAAACGCTGCGATGAGGAACCAGACACCACACATCAGACTGATGACTAGCGAACAGCCGAAACAACGCAGCCGCTTTGTGCAAGCAGCGGCAGACTTGTTTCCCGGTTATTTCGCGTTGGTCATGGCGACCGGAATAGTCTCCATCGCCGCGCACCTGCTTGAAATGGAAACCGTCGCGATAACGTTGCTCGTCGTTAACGTTATCGCGTACGTGGTTTTATGGGTGCTTCTGGCGGTAAGACTGATCTGGTTCTTTCCGCGGATACGAAACGACATTACTGATCATGTTCGTGGACCAGGATTCTTCACCGTCGTGGCGGGAACGTGTGTCTTCGGCAGTCAATTGATAATCGTCGCCGGTCGCTACAGCGCAGCCACATTCCTCTGGTTTGCGGCGTTGGTGCTCTGGGTCATTATCATGTACACGTTTTTCACCGCCGTAACGGTCCGCGAAAATAAGCCATCCATTGAAGCGGGCCTCAACGGAGTATGGTTGATTGCGGTCGTAGCGACTCAATCAATCTCAGTGTTGGGAACGCTTTTGGTGAGCCAGTGGCAGGCTTATCGAGAACCGGTTTTGTTCTTCACGTTATGCATGTTCCTGATCGGCTGCATGCTCTATCTGCTGCTGATCACACTCATCTTCTACCGCTTCTCTTTCGTCAACATCACTTCGGAGATGCTCACGCCACCTTACTGGATCAACATGGGAGCCGTTGCAATCACAACGCTGGCCGGAGCACGTTTGATAATAGCCGCGCCGGATTGGTCGTTGCTGCGAGATGTGTTGCCGTTCCTTAAAGGATTCACGTTGTTTTTCTGGGCCGCCGGCACCTGGTGGATTCCGCTGCTTTTCATCCTCGGATTCTGGCGGCACGTTTACAAACGCTTTCCACTTCGCTACGACCCACAGTATTGGGGCATGGTCTTCCCTCTCGGCATGTACACCGTCTGTACTTTTCAATTATCAAACGCGATCGGGTTCTCACCCCTACAGATCATTCCGCGCTACTTCTTCTATCTCGCGCTCGCAGCCTGGCTAGCCGCAATTAGCGGCCTGATTCATTCGTTAGTGCGAAAGAATCGCTAATCTTGCGCTTTTGTTTGTGCCTTATGTGCCTCTTTGTGGCCCCTTGAAGCCACGATCCATCGCAAAGACGATTGCCTGCGCTCGCGTCCACAAGCCGAGCTTGTCGAAAAGATTTGAGACGTGGTTGCGGACCGTCTTTTCACTTATAGACAAGCGCTCCGCGATCTGCGCGTTACCGAGACCTTCCGTGATCAGCGCCAGCACTTCTCGTTCGCGCGGTGAAAGTGAGGCGAACGCGGGATCCTCACCACTACGCGGCGCACTGAGTCCTGTGAACTCCAGCACTGCCTCGCAGAAACGTTCCCACGCCGGTTCGTGCTCAAGCAGTATGTGATTCTTTGAATCGAGTTCGACGAACTGCGCACCCGGAATGCCGGCAGCAAGGATATGCCCTTCAGCGATCGGGGCAACCACATCGCCACGCGCGTGCAGCACAAGCGTCGGCGTGCGCACTTCTCCGAGCAGCGCGACGACATCGAGCGTAGCACGCGACTCAAGCAGCCGTGCGGCGACGTCCGCCGTCAGAGTCTTGCGGCAGAGATCGTTGAACCAATCCAATTGTTCATCAGTTCCGCCGGGAATAAACCGTGAAGTGAAGACCTGGCGAAACGTGGGATTGTCGCTGCCCCATTCCAATCGAACGAGATCGATCATCGCACGGTAAAAGCTCTCCCGATCGGGATCGCCGCGTCGAAATGCCCCGCGCGCGTACGCGCCATAGAGCAGGAGATGTGAAACGCGTTCGGGATGCTTCACGGCGTAAGCCACGCAGATCGGTCCGCCCTGCGAAATACCGAGCAAAGCGAAGGGCTCTTGTGGATCGGCGGCTTCGACCACGGCCTCCAAATCCTCGACCCACCGATCCAGCGACAGATCGCCGACATTCAGATCCGTCATTCCGCAGCCACGTTCGTCATAACGCACGAAACGAAAGTGGTCGCCGAAGAAGCGGATCCAGTGCCGCCACACCGGGCTTTCCAATTCATACTCGAGATGGCTCAACCAGTTCGCGGCTTTGACCAAAACCGGCCCCGAGCCGGCGTCAGCCCAGGCGAGTCGCACTCCATCCGTGGTGGGCACATACCGTATTCGCTGCGTGGACTTTTTCATGCGTGTCAGGAAGAGTGGCCAGGTTCGTGCGGCGCCCGGAGTAGGAGTTCTCACGCAAAGGCGCAAAGGCGCAAAGGAAGACCTCCGGCGACGCGGCAGCGCTTTGCGCCTTTGCGCCTTTGCGCCTTTGCGTGAGAACTCCTTCTTGCTACTCACGAGACGGGACTAATGTCCCAGTCAATGCCTCCGGAGTATATGCAAACCGGGACGAATCTCCCATAGTCAGTTCCCGAATACAGCCTCATGATAGAAGGTCAATTTCCGTAACGAGCGATCACAAGAAGCGGAGGTACTGCAATGTTCAAGCGAGTCACTTTCTTCGTCTATGGAAGTCTTAGCTACGTGATTTTCCTCGGAACGTTTCTTTACGCCATCGGATTCATCGGCAACTTTGGCGTTCCACGAACGCTGGATGGTGAGCTGAGCGGTTCTTTGGCAGTTGCCCTGGCAATCGATGCGGCACTGTTGACGCTCTTCGCTGTTCAGCACAGTGTCATGGCCCGCAAGTGGTTCAAGGATTGGTGGACGCAGATCGTGCCGAAGCCAATCGAGCGATCGACTTACGTCCTCTTCTCGAGTCTCGCGCTACTCTTCTTGTTCTGGCAATGGCGGCCGCTGGGTGGCGTTATTTGGTCGATTGAAGATCCCCTTGGACAATTCGTCCTGCGCGCGTTGTTCGCATTTGGCTGGGGGCTGGTGCTGCTCTCCACATTTCTGATCAACCACTTCGACCTCTTCGGGCTGCGACAAGTTTGGTTGTACCTGATGGGAAGGCCTTACACAACGCTGAAATTCGGAACTCCGGGACCATACCGGCTCGTGCGACATCCGCTCTATGTCGGCTGGCTCTTCGCGTTCTGGATGACGCCAAGGATGACGCTCGCGCACTTGCTTTTCTCGGTGGCCACGACCGCCTACATCCTGATCGCGATTCAGTTAGAGGAGCGTGATCTGGTGCGGGAGCACGGCGAGTCTTACGAGGCTTACCGTAGAGCGGTGCCGATGCTGAATCCCCTTAACCGCCCGAAACGCGATCGCGAGTCAGTTGAAAGTATTTCGGCGAGAGTTCAGTGACCGAGTTTTGACCGACTCCTTGGAGTGGGCGGCCTGACGCCTCACTCCAAGGATTGATTTTGAGAAGGTTGACCGCGTAAGCTCATCTCGTTCTTCAATACTCACAAAGAATCGAGAACCTCACAATGTCTCAATCGTTCACCAATCTTCTGTACCATTTGATCTTTTCCACGAAAGACCGGCGGCCGCTAATCACCGTCGACCATCAACCGCGTTTGTACGATTACATCGGCGGGATCATTAGAAACACTAGTGGCATATCCCTTGGGATCAACGGTATGGACGATCATGTTCATGTCTTGGCGAAACTGCGACCGGATCGAGCGCTATCGGATGTGCTTCGTGACCTGAAGGCTAATGCTAGTGGCTGGATGCATGACGTTTTTCCGTCGCTATCTGACTTCTCCTGGCAACGCGGATATGCGGCGTTCACGGTGAGTCAGTCGCATGTGAAACAAGTGCAACGCTATATCGCTGCGCAGAAAGAGCATCATCATAAGATTTCGTTCAGAGATGAGTTCATTCTCTTTTTGAAGGCGAACGGAATCGAATACGACGAGCGATATATCTGAAATCTGGACCAGCGACGGGCCCAAAGAGCGAAGTGGACGGCGATCAAGTCGCGAAGCATACGGTGGCAACGATCTGAGTCCGCGAAGCGGGCGAAAGGGCTGTCGCCCGCTGCGCGGGCTTGGGTCTAAATTTCTATTGCTCACCTGGGGCTGACGCCCCAGGCTTTACGCTGCCCGTCCGCTTCGCGGACTGAGGGCGTCAATCTTCGCGGCCCGTCGGGACCATTCAGCCGATAACAACCTTACGCTGCCCGCGATCTGAGTCCGCGA